>NZ_RAWR01000064.1:0-44370 GCF_003986945.1 Corallococcus sp. AB018
CCCGAGGGCCGTTCCGACCCACCAGGACGTCCGCTCCTGGCCGGACAGCACCCGGAGCGAAATCTTCGCATGCCATGCGAGCGCGGTCGGGACTTTCGGTGGAAGGCGAGTATGCTGGGGCTTCCCCAAACCCGGCCTCGCCTCCCCGCCCGTGGCAGAACCCAGTCCCCAGCAATTCGGCAAGTACGTCCTGGTCTCCAAGCTTGCCGCGGGAGGCATGGCGGTCACCTACCGCGCGCGTATGACGGGCGCGATGGGCGTCACCAAGCCCTGCGTCATCAAGCAGATCCTCCCGCACTTCGTGGACGACCACGACTTCGTGGAGATGTTCATCAGCGAGGCGCGCCTCGTGGCGGGCCTGACGCACGGGAACATCGCGCAGGTCTTCGACTTCGGAGAGGTGGACGGGCAGTACTTCATCGCCATGGAGCTGGTGCACGGCCAGCCCCTGTCGAAGGTGCTGCGGCGCGCGTCGCGCGCGGGCGTCGGCTTCTTCCCGCAGCCGCTGGCGCTGCACATCGTCGGCAAGCTGTGCGAGGGCCTGGACTACGCGCACCGCCACGTGGGCGAGGACGGCCAGTTGCTGGGCCTGGTCCACCGCGACGTGTCCCCGGACAACGTCCTCATCTCCTATGAGGGCGAGGTCAAGGTCATCGACTTCGGCATCGCCAAGGCCACGAGCGCCGTGGAGGCCCGGACGTCGCCGGGCACGCTCAAGGGCAAGTACCCGTACTTCTCCCCGGAGCAGGCGCAGGGCCGTCAGGACCTGGACGCGCGCACGGACGTGTACGCGGCGGGCATCGTCCTCTACGAGATGCTCTGCGGCCGGCGCCCCTTCGAGGGCGAGTTCGTCACCGTGCTGCCCCGCATCATCCAGGGCGACTGCCTGCCCCCGTCCGCCGTCAACCCGGCCATTGGCGAGGACCTGGAGACCATCGTCGCGCACGCCATGGCGGTGGACCGCGAGGCCCGCTACCAGACGGCGAAGGACCTGAGCGAGTCCGCGGTGGAGCTGCTCTACCGGGACACGCCGCGCTTCACGCCCACGATGCTGAGCCAGCTCATGACGTACCTCTTCGCGGAGGAGCTGGCCGCCGAGGGACGCAAGGTGGAGCTGCCGCCCGGCTTCAAGGAGCAGCTGGCCGCGTGGCAGTCGCCGTCGTCGGAGCCGTCCCAGGGCCGCGCGCGGATGCCGTCCAGCAACGGCCGGTCGTCCAACCCCGGCAGCCCCGGCGTGTCCCGCCCGTCCAGCCCGGGCGTGGCGCGGCCCTCCAGCCCCGGCGTGCGCGCCTCCGGCAGCTCACCCGGCCTGCGCCCCTCCACGGATGGCGCCCCGCGCCGCTCGGCCACCCAGGCCACCGCCGTGCGCAGGAGCACCACCGGCGTGCGCCGCGTGACGACGCCAGGGGGCACCCGCGAGAACACCGGCACCGGCCGCCGCCCCCTGCCGCCCGAGCTTGCCGCCGAGCCGGACACCGACGGGGGCACGGAGCCCACGGCGATGCCCCGGGCGCTGCCCACGCTGGCCGCGCCGCATGACACGCCGGTGGAGACGGCCATCGCGCCGGAATCGCCGCGGCCGCCCGAGCCGCCCGAGCCCGAGGAGAAGGAGGCCCCGCGCGCCCGCACCACGGCGGACGACGCGCGCGAGAAGCTGGCCGCCGAGGCCGCCGAGCGCGAGGGCAAGCGCACGAAGCAGGTGCGCCAGCTGAGCAAGGTCGTGTTCGGCATCACCGGCGTGCTGCTCGTCATCGGCCTGTTGATCCACTTCCTGTCCCCGGCCGAGGAGGGCGACGTCTCCAACGAGCCCGTCGTCCTGTGGATCACCTCCAAGCCGGAGGGCGCCTCCGTCGTCGTCAATGGCCGGCCGGTGGGGAACACGCCCAGCCGCATCATCGGCGCGGATCAACGGACGCCCCACACCATCGTCGTCACCCGCCCGGGCTACCGCGCCTGGACGCGGCGCTTCACGCCCAACCAGGCGGAGGTCCACGTCAAGGCGGAGCTGGAGGTGGCGCCCGGTACCAGCCAGATGGCGTCGGAGATTCCCACCTCCAACAAGCTCGACGCGGGCGCTGAGGCCACGGACGCGGGCACGGGCGCCGTCGTCGCCGCGGTCAATGCTGGCGAGGACGCGGGCACCTCCCTGGATCTGGACGGAGGCCTGGCCACCACGGACGCGGGGACCGGGTCCACCGAGCCCGCCGCCGACCCGCTGGCGAACGACAAGGACCGCGACATGCGGCGCGCGGACTACCCCACGCGCCTGCTGGTGCTGCGCCCCATGTACAACGGGCTGCCGCTGCCGGAGTACCCCACGGCCACCATCGACGTGTCGCCCGGCGCCGCCTACTCCGTGTGGACCGAGGGCAGCGCGGCGTTCGCGGACGGCGACGGCACCGCGTCCGGCACGCTCGTCTACTACGCGGAAGGCGACCTGCCGGCGGACAACACCGTGGGCTTCATCAGCAGCGCGCCGCGCACCCTCAAGGGCGCGAAGAAGCTCCACTTCTTCGCCCTGGACGACACCGGCCTCGAGGACAACCGCGGCTCCATCCGCGTGCACCTGCGGCAGTCCGCGTACATCCCGCCCCGCTCCGTGCTGTTCGAGCCGGAGAAGAACGCCCTGGTTGTGAAGCCCCAGCACCAGATGCACCTGCGCGGCCTCAACCCCAAGTCCACCTACGCCTTCACCGTGCGCGACGACTTCGCGGAGGTGCGCTCCGGCACCCATGGCCGTGTGCACACGGTGCTGTGCGTGGAGAAGGGCCCCAAGGCCGGGTCCGTGCGCAGCTCGCACCGCCTCTTCGAGACGGGCAAGCGCTACCAGGTGTCCGGCGTGGAGGACCTGCGCTGCGTCTTCCCCGACCTGCAGTTGGGGGACAACCAGGGCGCGCTCGACTTCGACATCGTCGACGTGACGAACATGTCCCGCAAGGAACGCGCGGAGGCGCTGCGCGGCGCCAAGCGCTCCGAGCGATAGCGGACAGGCACCCGGGCACCCGCCCGGGAGCACGTCCAGCAGGCGGCCGTCGCATCCACTCCCCAGTGCCCCCCTGACGCGCGAGTCCCGCGCGAAAGGGCAGTGCCTACCCTGACGGACATCCACTTCTTCTCTTCTGGAGTCCGTTCATGATGCCTGTCCTGTCCTCCACCGGCCTGGTGCTGCACAACCTGGGGCTCGCCGTGGGGTTCGGCGGTTCGCTCTTCGGCAAGGTGGCGCTCAACCCCGCCGTGAAGGTGATTGGCTCCCACGCGGAGCGGGGACAGGTGGTGAACGCCGCGTGGAACGGCTTCAACATCGTCAACGCCGCGTCCGTGGGCCTGGCGGCCATCACCTGGCTGGTGGGCCGCTCGCGGCTGACGGGCCGGGAGATCGACCGCACCACGCGCGGGCTGGTCATCGCGAAGGACGTGCTGCTGGGCGCCACCGTGGCGCTGGGCGCGGCCAACGTCTTCGGCGGGGCTTACCTGGCGAAGCAGGCCCCCGAGGGCGCCGTCCCGGTGGAGACGGGCCTCACGCCCACCGCGAGCACGCCGGAGAAGGCCGCGAAGACGATGCGGGCGCTGGACGTGGGCGGCATCGCGAACCTCGCCGCCATGGCGGGCGTCATCGGCATCACCGCCATCCTCAACATGCGCGCGGGAGCGTCCTCGCGCTGGTCACTGGTTGCCAGGTTCCTTCCGTAAGGGCTCACGGGGGCCGCCGTGCGTCACTTCCGCGGCCCGGCTCGAAAAGGATGGGAAGGGCACGTGGGCGCGGAGCCGAAAACGGCACCGGGCCCACGGGTCTTTGTCCCCTGGGCCCGGCGTAGTGCTTCAGGCACTGCGTGTGGCGAACCTCAGATGTCCAGGTTCTGCACGTCCAGCGCGTTGCGCTCGATGAACTCGCGGCGCGGCTCCACCGCTTCACCCATGAGCAGCGAGAAGATCTCGTCGCTCTCCACCATGTCCTCCACGCGTACCTGGAGCAGCGTGCGGCGGGTGGGGTCCATGGTCGTCTCCCAGAGCTGCTCCGGGTTCATCTCGCCCAGACCCTTGTAGCGCTGCAGGCCCAGGCCCTTCTGCGCGTCCTTGCGGACCGCGGCCAGCACCTCCTGCACGGAGAACGCCGACACCTCGCCCGCGTCCACCTGGACGAGGTAGGGCGCCTTGCCCAGCGAGTGGAACACCTCGCGCAGGGCGACGAGCTCCAGGTACTCCGGCGAGGACAGGTAGGCGTGGTCGAACACGGACTCGCGCATGGAGCCGTTCACGTCCGTGGTCACCACCAGCTTGCGGGACTGGTTCTCCGCGTCTTGCGGCAGGTCGGTGGACAGCCGGCCCATCACCTCCGGCATGCGCCGCTGGCAGTAGTCGCGCATGGCGTCGAGCTCCACCTTCACCGCGGCCTCGTCCGCCAGCATCTCCGCGCGCAGCTGGGTGGCCTGCACCAGCGCGTCCACGATGCGCGCGTCGCGGCGCTTGGCCTGCTTCTCCAGCCGCTCCTCGTAGGTGATGACCTTCTCCAGCAGCGCCTTGAAGTCGCTGCCGCCCAGCTCACCGGCCGGCGTCTTCACCCGGCAGTGCTCCGCGGCGATCTTCAGGAGGTACTCGTTGAGGGCGCGCTCGTCCTTGACGTAGCTGTCCTTCTTGTTGCGCGTGACTTTGTAGAGCGGCGGCTGCGCGATGTAGACGTAGCCCCGGTCGATGAGCTCGCGCATCTGCCGGTAGAAGAACGTGAGCAGCAGCGTGCGGATGTGGCTGCCGTCCACGTCTGCGTCCGTCATCAGGATGATGCGGTGGTAGCGCGCCTTCTCCGGGTCGTAGTCCTCCGCCCCGATGCCCGTGCCCAGCGCGGTGATGAGCGTGACGATTTCGGCGCTGGTCAGCATCTTCTCGAAGCGCGCCTTCTCCACGTTCAAAATCTTGCCGCGCAGCGGGAGGATGGCCTGGTTGCGCCGGTCCCGGCCCTGCTTCGCGGAGCCACCTGCGGAGTCACCCTCCACGATGTACAGCTCGCTCTCGTGCGGGTCTCGGCTCTGACAGTCCGCGAGCTTTCCGGGAAGGCCTCCACCGTCCAGCACGCCCTTGCGGCGCACCGTCTCACGGGCCTTGCGCGCGGCGAGGCGGGCGCGGCACGCGTCGCCAATCTTCGCCACGACCTTCTTGGCCAGCGGCGGGTTCTCCTCCAGGAAGCTGGCGAGCTGATCATTCACCATCTGCTCGACCAGGCCCTTCACCTCGCTGTTGCCCAGCTTCGTCTTCGTCTGGCCCTCGAACTGGGGGTTGGAGAGCTTCACGGAGATGACCGCGGACAGGCCTTCACGCGCGTCCTCACCCGTGGGCGTCTCCTTCAGGTCCTTCCAGAGGCTGCCCTTCTCCGCGTAGCTGTTGAGCGTGCGCGTGAGCGCGGCCTTGAAGCCGGACAGGTGGCTGCCACCCTCGTGGGTGTTGATGTTGTTGGCGAAGGTGAAGATGCGCTCGTCGTAGCCATCGTTCCACTGCATGGCGATTTCGAGCGACACGCCCTCGCGCTCCGACTTGATGTAGACGGGCTTGTCGTGCAGCGCTTCCTTCGCCTTGTTGAGGTACTCCACGAAGGAGGAGATGCCGCCGTCGAACTTGAAGTCGTGCTCCTTCTGGGTGCGCTCGTCGCGGATGGTGATGTGCAGGCCCGCGTTGAGGAACGCGAGCTCGCGCAGGCGCTGGCTGAGCGTCTCGAAGTTGAAGTCCACCGTCTCCATGACCTGCGTGTCCGGCTTGAAGTGGATGGTCGTGCCGAGCTTGTCCGTGGTGCCCACTTCCTGGGGCGAACCGTTGGCCACGCCGCGCGCGTAGGACTGCTCGTAGACCTTGCCCGCGCGCTGGACGCGGACCTTGAACCACTCCGACAGGAAGTTCACGCAGGTGACGCCCACGCCGTGCAGGCCGCCGGACACCTTGTACGCGCCGTTGCCGAACTTGCTGCCGGCGTGCAGCTCCGTGAGGACGACTTCCAGCGTGTCCTTGCCCTTGAACTTGGGGTCGGGGTGCGGGCCCACGGGAATGCCGCGGCCGTTGTCCTGGACGCTGAGCGAACCATCCACGTGGATGACCACGTCGATGTCCGTGCAGTGGCCGGCCAGGGCCTCGTCCACGGAGTTGTCGACGACCTCGTAGACGAGCTTGTGGAGCCCGTAGGTCATCGTGTCGCCGATGTACATGCCGGGGCGCTTGCGGACGGCCTCCAGCCCTTCGAGCTTGGTGATGGCGTCCGTCCCATAATCGGCGGGCGGCGCGGCCGGCGCGACACCGGTAGCGGGGGTCTTTTCCATGTGAAGCGTGTCCTTGGGAAAGGCTGCCGTTGCGACAGGGCTCAAGCCCGTTGTGCCTACCACCACCGGGCATCCCGGACAAGCTCTGGGAGCCCACGCAAGGCTGCGGAAAGATTCATGAATCAGGCGTCAAAACGCGAGGGCGGGAGGCGGTCCTCCAGCGCCGAGATCAACTCTTCATAAACAGCCTTGCGGGCGAAAAGATGTCGCGTGACGAGCACCCTTCCCTCTTCCTTGAGGAACAGGCCCAGCACGCTCCCTTTGCGGCCGACCCGGCGCACGGAATCAATCTGTCCCCAGTGCAACTCCAACGACTGGCCGCTGAAGGGCCGGGCCACCCGCACGCCCGCGGCGTCCAGGGTGATGCCCCACTGCGCGCGAGGGCGCAGGCGGTGGACGGAGACGAGGAAGGTCAACATCAGGCCCGCGCTGATGCCGGCCCGCGCCATGGCGACCAGCCCCCCGCCGCCCCGGTAGTCCGCCAGGGCCCAGGCGGTGAGGACCGCCAGGAGGCACGCGCCCAGGGTGAGGCCGATTCGGGTGGGACGTGGATCGAACGAGAAGAAGCGCGGGGTCATGGTGGCGGGCCCAAAAGGGATGGAAACCTAACCCCCTGGCGCACGGTGTGCGCGTCCTTTCCTCCGGGGCTGTTCTTTGGCCGTCGTCCCCGCGCATAGGCTGGCCGGCACGCATGACGGATGCCGAACTCACCCTGCGCCTGCACACCAACCTCATCGCCTTCAAACGCCTCCAGGCCGAGCGCGGCCCGCTGCGCCACCTGCACCTCCCCGGCGTGGACGCGTTCGCGCTGCCTGGCTACCAGGACGCGCACTTCCAGCAGGTCCTCTTCACGGACGCGGACGCGCTGGCGGCCGCGCTGCCGGCCATCACGGACTTCTACCGGGGGCATGGGCTGCCCCGCTGGCGGGTCACCCTGACGCCGGGGCAGCGGGACGCGACGCGGGTGCTGGGCGCCGCGGGCTACCGGCCGGACTTCACCGTGGTGGCCATGGGCGCCTGGCTGAAGGAGCTGCCGGACGCGGCGCCCGGGGTGCCGGTGGAGCCCGTGGAGGACATGGACGACCTGGTGGAGATCAACGTCCAGACCTACGGCACGGAGTGGCGGGACATCCTCTCCGTGTGGCAGCGGCCGCCCCGCCTGCCGGTGCACACCGTGGTGGCGCGCGAGCACGGCCGGGCGCTGTCCTGCGGGCTGGCGGTGGACGTGGCGGACACGGCGGGCGTGTACCTGGTGGCCACCCACCCGGAGGCCCGGGGGTTGGGGCTCGCGTCGGCGGTGATGCGCGGAATCATCTCCGAGGCCCGCAAGCGCGGGTGCACCGCGACGGTGCTCCAGTCCACCCCGGCGGGCATCCGCGTGTACCGCCACCTGGGCTACCGCGACCTGGGCCCCTGGGAGCACTGGGTGCCCCAGGGGCGATGAAGGCGCGCTAGCGCAGCGTTTCCAGCTCCTCCAGCGTCTCCAGCACCCGCTGGGGTTCCTCCAGGCCGTGGAGCCGGTCCGCCAGGCCGCGCCCCGCGAGCCGGGCCACGTGCGCCAGCCGCATCAGCCTCGCGCGGCCCACGTGGCCGTCCACCAGCGCCACCACCAGCCGCAGGGGCTGGCCGTCCGGCGCGTCCACCTTCAGGGGCCGGGCCAGCGTCACCAGCGCCGCCACCGGGGCCGCGCCGGGCACGAACGCGTGCGGCACCGCCACGCCGCTGCCCACCTGGGACGGGGCCGTGCCCTCGCGCTGGCGCAGGCCCTCCGCGAGCGCCGCCCCGTCCACGCCGGGCAGGGCCGCCGCCAGCCGTCCGGCCGCCACGTCCAGCGCGTCCTCGTAGTCCCCGCAGGAGAGCTGCAACACCACCCGCTCCGCGCTCAGGAGCGGCCCCAGCGGGGGCACGGGTTCGTTGCCGCGCACCTCACGCAGGGGGAACTCCGCGTCCAGGAAGGCCCGCACGCGCGCCAGCTGCGCGCCGGTGAGCTTGCGCCGCGCGATGTCCAACATCAGCGTCCCCGCGGCGGGCACGTCCTCCAGGTAGCCCGCGACGTACGGGCTCACCCGGTTGGCCACGTCCATCAGCAGCCCCGGGGGCACGTCCAGCTCCCGGGCGATGGCCGTCAGCCGCTCCTGCGTGGGCGGCGCGTCCACGCCGTTCTCCACGCGGCTCAGGTACGCGCTGGACACGCCGATGCGGCGCGCCAGGTCGCGCAGGGACAACCCCGCGTCCACCCGAAGGAGACGCAGCGTGGCACCCAGGTGCATGGCGGTCAGCTCCGCGCGCTCAGCGGCTGCGCCGCCTCTGGGGTCGCGCCCTGCGTCCGGGCCTGCTCCGGAGTCTGGGCCAGCACCGGCGCCCCCTCCGGGTGACGCACGAGCAGCAGCGAGGCGGGCGCGTCGCGCACGATTCGCTCGCGCTGAACGCCGAACAACCGGTCTTCCAGGCCCCATTCGGTCCCCAGGCCCACCACCACGAGGTCGTAACCCGCCTTCGCTTCTTCCAGCGCGGCCTCTTCCGGCGACGCGTGGCGCACCACCTTCAGCTTCACGGAGGCGCCCTCGTCCGCGGGGAACAGCTCCTCCACCTGCGCGCGGCCCGCGCCCGCGCCCTCGGGAGAGGTCACGTGCAGCACCGTCACCTCCGCGCCGGCCTGCTTCACCAGCCGCCGCGCCAGGCCCAGCGCCGCCCGGTCATGCCGGCTGCCCACGAAGGGCACCAGCACCCGGCGCACCTGCGACAGGCCGCGGTCCACCAGCACCGCCACCGTGCCGCCCGCCTCCTGCATCACCTCGTGCACCGTGCCGCCCAGCACCGTCTGGCTGAAGAGCGGCTTGTGCCAGCCCAGCAGCACCAGGTCCGCGCGCTTCGCCTGCGCCGTGCGGCAGATGTCCCGCGCGGGCTCCGACGACACGAACGACAGCGTGCGCACGGACAGCCCCAGCTTCTCCGCGCGGCCCACCAGGGGCGCCAGCGCTCCGCCAGACGCGGCGGTGGGATCCAGCGCCTCCTCCCCTCGGGCCTTGAGCGAGCGCTCCGGGGACAGGAGGTGCAGCGCGTAGAGGTTCGCCTCGTTGCGCTCGCCCGACAGCGCGCGGGACAGCACCGCCATGCCCGGACCGGCCTGCCCGTGCGACACGCACAGCAGCACCGTGTACGCGGATGGGGGCAGCGCTGGCTCCGGCGCGCCCAGCAGCTGGTCGCGCGCCTGCTCCTCCGGCGAATACAGCAGGCGCAGGAACGGCGTGGTCATGAAGGTCGTGACCAGCGCCATGATGACCATCATCGTGAAGAGCGTGGGCGAGATGACGCCCAGGTCCAGGCCCAGGTTGAGCACGATGAGCTCCATCAGGCCGCGCGTGTTCATCAGGATGCCGATGGCGCCCGCCTCCCGCCACCGCAGGCCCGTGAGGCGCGCCGCCACCGCGCTGCCGCCGAACTTGCCCAGGCACGCCAGGACGATGATGACGCCGCACGTGAGCCACGCCTCCGGGGTGTCCAACAGGCCCAGCTGCGTGCGCAGGCCGCTGAAGGCGAAGAACACGGGCAACAGCAACACGACGGCCACGTCCTCCAGCTTCTCCGCCAGCGCCACCGCCAGCCCGCCCTCCTTGGGAATCACCGCGCCGAACATGAAGGCGCCGAAGAGCGAGTGGATGCCGATGTATTCGGTGGTCCACGCGGAGCCGAGCAGCAGCACCAGGGTGATGGCCACCACGTTCTGGGTGAGCCCCTCGCGGTTGGCCACGCGCGCGCCCAGCCGGGCGAGGAACGGCTTCACCAGCAACAGCATGAAGGCGATGTAGAGCAGCGCGAACAGCGTGGTGAGCCCCGCGTGCGCCAGGTCCGACGCGCGCACCAGCGACACCACGAACGCCAGGATGCACCACGCCGTCACGTCGTCCACCGCCGCGCACGCGATGGCGATGGCGCCCAGCTTCGACTGCATCAGCCCGCGCTCCGTGAGGATGCGCGCCAGCACCGGGAAGGCCGTGATGCTCATGGACACGCCCATGAACAGCACGAACGAGGAGAACGGCACGTCCGGGCTGGACAGCGACTTGTACAGCCACAGCGCGCCCGCACCCGCACCCAGGGCGAACGGGACGACGATGCTGGAGTGGCTGATGGCCACCGACGCGTGCCCCCGCCCCTTCAACAGCTTGGGGTCCAGCTCCAGGCCGATGAGGAACATGAAGAGCACCAGGCCGACCTCGGCCAGCATCTTCAGGAACGGCATGGACTCCGGCGGGAACAGCCAGTGCATGGCGCCCGGAGCCAGCCAGCCCAGGAGTGACGGGCCCAGCGCGATGCCCGCCACCACCTCCGCGATGACCAGGGGCTGCCCCAGCCAACGAGCGCCCCGGCCAATGAGCCGGGACACCGCGATGATGACGATGAGCTGGACCAGGAGCTGGGCGAGCATGTGGGGATTCATCGGACAGGCCTCGCTGGGAAAGTGTTAAGGATGCACTTACCAAGGCGTCTCGCGCAGCGTCAACACGCGCGAGCAGGGCCGCCCGCGCGAGAAGACACACCCGGAGTGTCAGGAGGCTTCGGAGGCCTTGTTGGCCGCCACTGCCCTGAGGAGCGTCTCCACGTCCACCGGCTTGCGCAGGTAGCCGCAGGCGCCCATCTCCTCCGCGACCTGGCGCGCGTTGGCGGAGGCGGAGAAGACGAGCACGGGGATGCCGCTCCACGCCTCCACCTGGCGCATCTGCCGGCCGAAGGTCGCGCCGTCCATCACCGGCATCATCATGTCCAGCAGGACCAGCGACGGCGTCACCGGCTCCCGGCGGAGCACCTCCAGCGCCTGCAGCCCATTGCCCGCTCCGAAGACGGTGTAACCCGCGTCGCGAAGCACTTCCTCCAGCGCCTCCCGCAGGTCCGTGTCGTCATCCACCACCAACACCGGCCGACTCACTCGCGCGACTCCTTCTCCAGCGGCAGCTCCAACGTGAAGCGCGCGCCCTCTCCCGCGGCGGGCTCCGCCCAGGCCCGACCGCCGTGCGCCTCCGCGGCGCGGCGGGCGAGGTAGAGCCCCAGGCCCAGGCCTCCATACGAATGCGAGCTGACCGCGCGGCCGAAGCGCTCGAAGATGCGCTCCACCTGGTCCACGGGCACGCCGATGCCCCGGTCGCGCACCTGGATGCGCGCGAAGCTCTCTTCCCGCCCCACGTCCACCTCCACCGGCCGTCCCGGACCGAACTTGAGCGCGTTGGATATCAACGCCGCCACGGCCTGGTCCACGCGGAGCCGGTCCCACGTCCCCCAGAGTCCGCGGCGAGGCGACTGGCGCAGCTCGCACCCGGCCGCGCGGGCCTCCGCCTGGTAGCGGTCCAGCACTTCGGAGACCAGCTCCTCCAGGTCGAAGCGCTCGGGCATGAGCGACAGCTCGCCGCTGGACAGCTGCGACACGTCCAGGAGGCCCTCCACCAGCGTGCCCAGCCGGCGCACCTGGCGCACGCTGCGCTCCAGGCGCGTCACCACGTCCGGCTCCAGCTTGTGCGCCTCCGTGCGCTGCAAGAGCGTGCCCAGCTGCAGCCGCAGCGTGGTGAGCGGCGTGCGCAGCTCGTGCGCGGCCACGGTGAGGAACTCGTCGCGCAGGCGCACCGCCTCACGGGCCTCCTGGAAGAGCCGCGCGTTCTCCAGCACCAGCCCCGTCCTGCGCGCCAGCTCCTGCGCCAGCGACAGGTCCACCGGCGCGAGCGTGCGCTCGCCCAGCGTGCCCATGGACAGCACGCCCAGCCGACCATCGTTGCCGGGCAGGGCCACGTTCACCACCGAGCGCAGCCCCAGCCCGTCGATGGCGCGCTGGTGCGCCACGTCCTTGGTGATGGGCTCCGGGCGCTTGCGCACGTCCGGCATGAACTCCGGCTGACCGGTGCGCAGCACGTACGCGGGGCCCGCGGCGGCCTGGGGGTCCAGCGGGAAGCGCTGGTCCAGCTTCCAGGCATGGGCGCGCCGCTCCGCGTCCGGGTGCGCCAGCGCCACCAGCCGCAGGCCGCCCTGGTCCGGGTCCTGGAGGAAGAAGGCGCACCAGTCCGCCACCCGGGGCACCATCAGCTGCACCAGCTGATCCAACCGCGCCGCCTGCTCCAGGGACGCGGTGAGCAGCTCGCTGGCCTTGGCCAGGATGTCGCGGTCCACCTCCTCCCGCGCGCGCTCGCGCCGCACGCGCGTCTCCTCCAGCTCGCGAGCCACCGCCGGGCCCAGCCGGGCCATCCGGTCCTTGGAGAAGCAGTCGCGCGCGCCCGCCTTCATCAGCGTGACGGCCTGGTCCTCGCTCAGCTGGCTCGACAGGACGATGAGGGGCACGTCCCGCCCCTGCGAGTGCAGGAGCGACAGCACGTCCAGCGCGTTGAAGCGCGGCAGCCGGTAGTCACACAGCACCAGGTCCCACGGTCCGGTGGCCAGCGCTTCGCGCAGCGCCTCCAGCGTCTCCACGCGCCGGGCCATGGGCAGGTAGCCCGCCTGCTCCAGCTCCGCCGTCACCAGCGCCGCGTCGTTGACGCTGTCCTCCACGAGCAACAGCCGGAAGGGCGTCATGCCCGGGCCCCACCCATCAGCCCAGGGGACTGACATCGCCCCTTCGGCCGGGAGCCTCGTGCTGCATCCATTCGCGTTGCTCCTCCCGTGGGGTGTGGGCCGCTTTCACCACATGCTAGTGGCCCTCCCTGTCACGCCAGCGGGAGAAATGGCGGACGTTCAGCACCGAGCGCTGGCTGGTGAACGTCCCGCGCCAGCGCCCCACCCCACGAGGGTGAAACAGCCCCGGATTACCAGGAAACGTCGTACTCGGTATCGAGCAGGGACAGCTGCCGCCCATGCACCTGGACGTCCTGGGCCCCCACGGCCTCCAGGGCGGCCTGGAGCACGCCCTCGTGGTACGGCGCGGGCATGAAGTCCCGGCGCATCACGAAGCGGGCGCTGTTGTCCCCGGTCCAGAGCACGCTGCGCTCGCCGTAGCTCACCGCGACGCGGTAGTTCTCGATCATGTGCTGGAGCATCCGCCGGGGGTTGCGGCCGGCCGCCTGCATCAGGTCCCGGCCGAACATGGAGGCCAGGAAGTCCACCGTGGCCTGCGTCCCGATGTACCGCAGCGCCTGCTCCCAGTCGCCCAGCTGGGGGCGCAGGAGCCGCGTCGCCTCGGCGGACATCTCCAGGAAGAGCGTCACCGGGTACAGCTCCGCGGCGTTCAGCTCCTTCAACCCGGACGCCGCCAGGCACCGTGCTCCGGCTTCCTCGCCCTGGAGGAAGTTCACCACCCCCACCACGCCCTGGAAGAACATCCCGCGCGCCCCGTCTTCCGGGGTCGCGGCCAGGCACCGCTCCGTCAGGTGCCACGCCGCGCACTCCGCCGCCCAGCCCGCCGCCTTCGTCGAACCTTCCACCGGTCCGCGATCCATACCGACCTCCACTTCCACTTCAGGCGCTGGAATTGGCCCCCCGTTTCGTGGGTCCATCCGCCAGCGCAGCCCTTCCCCCTCACAGGTGCCGGGGCCCACGCCCCGCTCACACCGTGCAGCCCAATCACATAATTCCATCAGAACGGCAAGAAATCCCAGTAAGACAGGAAGTACCTGCCATTATCTCCCGGATTACTCAATTCTAATGGGAGTGCGAACGGGCTTTCTTATACCCTGAGAAAGAGCTGAGGGCCAGACCCCACACTCCGGGTCTTACCCGGAGAGCGCGGATTGTGCGGCCGCGACGGCGGTTCCGGGGGCGAACGCGCGGTGACCGGCGGCGTGGAGGGCGCGCTCGATGGCGCCCACGGTGACGAGCACGTCCCCGGCGCTGACGCGGTTCATGTGGCCCACGCGGAAGTAGCGCGTCTTGATTTCCGGGTGGAGGCCGCCGGCGATGGCCACGCCCTGCGCCTTCACGCGGCCCACGAGCGTCGCGTCCACGCCGTCCGGGTAGTAAACGGCGCTCAAGGTGTTGGCGGCCACGGCCTCCGAGGTGGGCACGAGCCGCAGGCCCAGCGCGCTCCAGGCGGCGCGGAAGGCGCGGGCCATGCGGCGGTGGCGCTCGAAGCGGGCCTCCATGCCCTCCGCCAGGATCTGTCCCAGGCTGACGTCCAGCGCGCACACCAGGGACGTGGGCGGGGTGGCGAAGTAGGCGGGCTTGCCGGCTTCGTAGGCCTCCATCACCGGCAGCCACTCCGCCCAGTCCGCGTACACGCTGGCGACGGGCGCCTTGCGCGCCTTCCACGCGGCGAGCGCGCGAGGGCTCACGGTGAGGAGCGCCAGGCCCGGCGGCACGCCCACCGCCTTCTGGCTGGCGGTGAGGTACACGTCCGCGCCCCACGCGTCCTGCTGGAAGGACTCGCCGGCGGTGGCGCACACGCCGTCCACCACGGCCAGGACGCCGTACTGGCGCGCGGCCTTCACCAGCGGCTCCACGGGGGCGAGCACCGCGGTGGAGGTGTCCACGTGGGTGACGGTCATCAGCTTGAAGCCGCCGCTCCGCAGCTCCGCCTCCACCTGGGCCACCTCCGGGGCGCTGCCCACGCTGGCCGCGCGCACGTGCGTCACCTTCGCGCCGTGACGCTCCAGGATGTGGGCCATGCGGTCGCTGAAGTAGCCGGTGTTCACCACCAGCGCGCGGTCGCCGGGCTCGATGAGGTTGGCCACGGCGAGCTCCATGGCCAGGGTGCCGCTGCCGGAGACGACGAAGGGCTGCGCGCCGGGGGCGAGCGACACCTCGCGCAGGCGCTTCAGGGCCCGGCCGAAGGTGGCGATGAAGCCCGCGTCCAGGTGCCCGGGCACCGGCCCGGACATCGCCTGCAACACGTCCGAGTCCACGTCCACCGGCCCGGGAATCATCAACAGGTCTCTCACGGCGCCACTCCTCCTGAAGGCCCCCTCCGGACAGCCGGAGGGCGGTCCCCCACTGTGGCCAGCGCGGGCCCGGCTTGTCCACGCTGGAAACACAGACGCCGGAGCCCCCGCGGTGGGGACTCCGGCGTCATGGACTTCAGGAAGCGAAGGGATGGACTAGCGGTACGTCGCGGTCAGGCTGTCCGCGCGGGTCACCTGGCCAGCGGTGAACTGGTTCATGCAGTTGTCGTCCGTGTAGTCCATGAAGTTGTAGATGGGGTCCACGCCGCCGCCCGCGCAGGTGTCGCGGTTGACGGGGCAGCCAAACGCGGCCGAGGCCTCCGGAGGCGTGTCGCTGACGGAGTCACCCGGGTTGGCGCAGCCGCCCTGGAACGTGTGGTACAGGCCCAGCCAGTGGCCGACCTCGTGCGTGGCCGTGTCGCCCTCGTTGTACGGGGCCGCCGTGCCGCCAGGGACGCTGCTGTAGAGCATGACCACGCCGTCCATCTTCGGCTGGCTGCTGTAGCTGGAGGGGAAGGTCGCCCAGCCCAGCAGGCCGCCCTTGAGGTTGGCGGTGTAGATGTTCAGCGACTCCGGGCCGCCCTTGCGCAGGGCCTGCTTCATCTTCTTCTCCGCGGCGGAGCCCGAACCCAGCGCGAACCACTGGGTGTTCGTGGTGCGGTCCGTGCCGGCCAGCGTGAACGTGAACGGGGTGTTGGCGTACGCCGCGTTCAACACGTTCATCTGCGAGGTGATCTGCGAGTCCGGAACGTCGCCGTTGGCGAGGCCCGTGCCCTTGTTGATGACGTGGAAGTACACGGGCACGTTCACCGAGCCCACCGCGCGCTTCGCGTGCACGCCGCGGTTCGCCAGCGCCGCTTCAATCTCCAGCTTCTCGTCGGCGGACGGCTCGATGGTCGCGCAGCCACGGTGCGGGACGGCCTGCTGGGTGGCGGACTCCTCCGCCGGGGCCTGCTCCTCGGGGGCCGGGGCGTTGCTGCTGCAACCCGCCAGGGACATCAGGGTGCCAAGGACCACCGCGACACGACCACCGCGCTGCGCGACGTAACGAAGCATGTGTCTCCAACTCCTCGCGAATGAGTGAAACACCGGCGCGCGGATGAAACAGACATCGCGTCCGGGCCGGGACGCGGCGAGTCTGTGTTTCATCCTGAAATGGAAAACGCCGGAGCCCCCTGAACGGAGACCCCGGCGTCGTCACATCGGCCACAGCCGCGCTGTTTATTTCTAGCGGTACGTCGCGGTCAGGCTGTCCGCGCGGGCGCTCTGGCCGGCGGTGAACTGGTTCATGCAGCTGTCGTCGGTGTAGTCCATGAAGTTGTAGATGGGGTCCGCGCCGCCACCGGAGCAGGTGTCACGGCCGGCGGGGCAGCCGTACGCGGGCGAGGCCTCCGGAGGCGTGTCGCTGACGGAGTCACCCGAGGCGGAGCAGCCGCCCTGGAACGTGTGGTACAGGCCCACCCAGTGGCCGACTTCGTGCGTGCCCGTGTCGCCCAGGTTGTAGGGGGACGCCGTGCCGCCGGGGACGCTGCTGTAGAGCATGACCACGCCGTCCATCTTCGGCTGGGACGTGTAGCTGGAGGGGAAGGTCGCCCAGCCCAGCAGGCCGCCGCTGAGGTTCGCCGTGTAGATGTTCAGCGACTCCTTGCCACCCTTGCGCAGGGTGTTCTTCATGTTCTTCTCGTTGGTGCTGCCCTGCGCCAGGGCGAACCAGGACGTGTTGGTCGTGCGGTCCGTGCCGGCCAGCGTGAACTTGAACGGGGTGTTGGCGTACGCCGCGTTCAGCACGTTCATCTGCGCGGTGATCTGCGAGTCCGGAACGTCGCCGTTGGCGACGCCCGTGCCCTTGCGGATGACGTGGAAGTAGACGGGCACGTTCACCGAGCCCACCGCGCGCTTGGCCGACACGCGGCCCGCGATCGCAGCCTCGATCTCCAGCTTCTCGTCAGCCGACGGCTCAACGGTCGCACAACCACGGTGCGGGATGGCCTGCGCGTTGGTGGTCTCCTCCGCGGGAGCGGGAGTCTGCTCCTCGGTGGTCGGGGCGTTGTTGTTACAGCCCACCAGGGACATCAGGGTGCCAACGACCACCGCGATACGGCCACTGCGCTGCGCGACGTGACGAAGCATGGTTTCCCAACTCCTCGAAAAGTAGGGGGGAGCAGGAATACGATTTTAGTGACTCCAGAGTCAATCCACGGACAGTCCTGGAAACATCGTAAAACAGTATGTGCTCAAACAGTTACTCAGGGCGTCGGAGCGGGAGCGTCACCCGCGTCCGGGGCGGGCGTGAGCGGGGTGGGCGCCGTCTGGGGGGCGCCCACCTGGTCCAGGGACTCGCGGTTGCTCACGGAGAAGCGCACCAGGGCGCGGAGGATGCGGTTGCGCTTCACGTTGCCCAGCACCTCGCGCAGGTCGTCGTAGACGGTGGGGTCGTTGACGAGCGCGCCCAGGGTGCCGTCGCCCTTGGCCACGGTGGCGGTGATGGTCTTGATGTCCGCGGCGGCGCTGCCCAGGTCCGCGAACATGCCCTTGGCGTCGCCGTAGACGAGTTGGTGCACGGCGCCGTTGGGGCTCTTCTTCGCGTCCTCCAGCAGGCCCGCGAGCTGGCCGGCGGCCGCGCCCAGCTCACGCATGGCCACCGCGCCGTCCTGCCCGTAGATGAGCGCGTGCGCGGTGCCGTCGCCGCGGCGGACCTCGGCCAGGATGGCCTCCACGTGGCCCAGGGCGCCGTCCATGCGCTTCGCGGCGCCGGACGCGTTGGCGAGCAGCGTGTTCACCTCCTGGCCCGTGCGCGGGTCATAGATGAGCGCGTGCAGGGCGCCGTTGCCCTTCTCCACCTCCTCTATGATTTTGCGCAGCGAGGCGATGCTCCGGGCCAGGTCCCGCGACAGGTCCGGGTTCGAGTAGGCCTTCACGGCGTCCTTGAGGGACTCGCTGATTTCGACGGAGTTCTCCATCACGCGGCTGGCGCTGGACATGAGACTGGACAGGTCCCCGCCGCTGCTGGACTGGATGACGCCGCCGGGCTCCACGGCGGGCTTGTCCGCGCTGCCCAGGGAGATGTCCACCGCCTTGTCGCCCAGGACGCCCATGCTGGTGAGGCGGGCCACGGAGTCCGCGCGGATGCGGCTGGCGTAGGCGCTGGCCACCTGGAGCTCCACCTGCAGGCGGCTGTCCTTCAGGTCCTGGGAGAAGGACACGCTGTTCACGCGGCCCACCTTCAGGCCGCCAATCCACACAGGGGACTGGTCGCTCAGGCCGTCCACGCTCGGGAAGTAGGTGTGGAAGATGACCTGGCGCTGGAAGAGGTTGGACTCGCGGCCGATGAAGAAGACGACGACGCCTGCCACGGCGAGGCCAACGGCGACGAAGAGGCCTGCTCGCACGGCCAGGCGTTTCTCCTTCGAGGTCGACGTGAAGAGACTCATGGTGTTCCCCGGGGGTTCAACTCCAGGCGGCGCGCGTCGATGAAGGCGCGCACCTCCGGCACCTGGGAGCGGCGCATCTCCTCCGGGGTGCCTACCTGGACGATCTTCCGGTTGGCCAGCATGGCCATCCGGTCCGCCAGCACGAAGGCACTCACCATGTCGTGCGTGACGACAATGGAAGTGGCGCCCAGGCGCTGCTTCATCGACTCAATCAACTCGTTGATGGTCTGCGTGGTGACGGGGTCCAGGCCCGTCGTGGGCTCGTCCCAGAGGATGACCTCCGGCTCCGTGGCGATGGCGCGCGCCAGGCCCACGCGCTTGCGCATGCCGCCGGACAAGTCCGACGGCATCAGCTTCTCCGTGTTGGGCAGGTCCACCAGCTCCAGCTTCTCCGCCACGCGCTTCTGGATCTCCGCGCGGGACATGGTGGGGAAGTGTTCGCGCAGCGGGTACGCCACGTTGTCCGCCACGCTGAGCGAGTCGAACAGCGCCGCGCCCTGGAACACCATGGCCACGTGCTTGCGGACCTCCAGGAACTGCGCCTCGGAGAACTTCGCCAGGTCGTAGCCTTCGAACAGGATGCTGCCGCCGTCCGGGTGCAGCAGGCCGATGAGGCACTTGAGCAGCACGCTCTTGCCCACGCCGGAGCCGCCCAGCACCACCAGCGTCTCCCCGGCGCGCACGTCCAGGTCCACGCCGTCGTAGATGCGCTTGGGTCCGAACTGCTTCATGAGCCCGTCGAAGCGGATGAGCTCCTCGCCCGGCGTGGGCTTGCGGAAGCTGAACGGGACAGCGGGGTCTTGGTGGTGGTGGCGGGCCTTGCGCATGGTGCGGGCGGCTTCAGAAGTAGAGCGTGATTTTCGTGATGAAGAAGTCCGCCAGGCACACGGTGACGGAGGTGATGGCCACCGTCTGCGTGGTGGCGCGGCCCACGCCCTCCGTGCCGCCCTCCACCGCCAGCCCCTTGAAGCAGCCGACCAGGCCGATGATGAGCCCGAACACGGCGCCCTTGATGACGCCGGAGACGAAGTCGCCCATCAGCACCGCGTCCAGCGCACCCTGGAAGAACTGGTCCAGGGAGATGCCGTACTGGGAACGCACCACCAGCGCGCCGCCCACCAGGCCCACCACGTCCGAGAACACGGTGAGCACCGGCATCACGATGAGGCACGCGAACACGCGCGGAACCACCAGCTTGCGCAACGGATCCGCGCCCAGCGCGCGGATGGCGTCCACCTGCTCCGTCACGGTCATGGAGCCCAGCTCCGCGGCGATGCCGGACCCGATGCGCGCACCCACCGTGAGGGCGGTGAGCACGGGGGCCAGCTCCCGGAACAGCGTGAGGATGACCACGCGGCCCACGGTGTACTGCACGCCGAAGCGCGCGAGGAAGTAGCCGAACTGGAGCGAGATGACGAGCCCGGCGAACGTCGCGGTGAGCAGCGCGATGGGCAGCGAGCGCACGCCCAGGGATTCGGTGTGGAAGACGAGGCCGGCCCAGTCGTAGGGCGGGCGCACGGCGCGGCTGAACACCTGGCCCGTCATGACGGACAGGGCGCCCAGGGACTCCATGCGCTCGCGCAGGCGCTCCTTGAGGCTGGCGCCTCCGGAGAAGAGCTTCCCCTCGGGCATCATCGCTGGCGCTCCGCGCGGAAGCCCTGGAAGAGGCTTTCGAAGTCCGCCATGCGCGCGTCGGCGGCGCCCACGGGGGCGACGTAGCTGAAGTCGAAGACGCAGTTGTCCTTCTTCACCACCACGAGCTCCAGGGACACGGGCACGCCGTCGAGCTTCGCGACGTAGCGGCTTCGCAGGGCCTCGCGGTCGTCCAGGGTGAAGGTGCGCTGGCCCAGGTCCTGGCGCTCGGTGAAGCCCATGAGCAGGTGCTTCGTGAGGACCTGGAGGGACGGGTCGTCATGGTCCCGGCACGTGGAGTTGGTGGCGATGACACGGCCGGTGTCGCCGCGCTCCACGAAGGCCAGGTCGTTGTCGTCGAAGCCGCGGCGCTCCCAGACGTCGTTGGACAGCGGGCCGACGCGGTACTTCACGTCGGACTTCCGGAGCACCGAGTCCTCGAACGTCGCGCGGTGGCACCCCGCGAGGAGGGCGGACAGCACGAGCGTCAGCAGCAAACGCGACATGGCACCATTTCGTTCGTCCCGGGTCCGCCCGGTGGGACGGCGGGCATGGTCATGGTGCACGCCCGGCAGGTCCGCAAGAACTTCGTCGGAGCGAACGTCGACTCACGGACTCGCGCCTGCCGAGGGCCCGGCACCCCGAACGGGCTCCGGGCGACAGGTGCGCACGCGTTCGTGGGAACACGAAGGAGACCGGGGCCAGGCGTCGTCTATTCCGGAGGAGGTACCGGGGTCGCTCTCCCGCCGTGTCCCCGGTCGGACTGGGGGAGTCGGGGTGCATGGGGACAAGAGGAGGTCCCATGTTCAGCCGGGAGCCGGGGATTCTCCCGAGGAGGATTCGATGGACGGCGGACTGGCGATATTCGGATTCGGGTTGTTCCTGCTGTCGATTGCCAACCTGTACGCGCGCACTTCGTACTGGCTGGCGTGGCCGCTCCTGGCGCTCTCCATGCTGGCGATGGGGATGGCGTTCAGCGAGTCGAAGCGCCTGCGCGACGTGTCGCTGGGGGTGGCGGCGGCGCTGGGGGTGTTGTTCATCGTCGCGTTGGCGACGAGCACCGTGTGGTGGCTGACGATGGCGGTGTTCCTGTTCGCGGTGGCGTTCGGGCTGCTCTGGGCGGAGTTCCGCTTCGAGTACTTCGGGCACGTGACGCGGCAGGAATTGCCCCACCATCCGCGCCGGTCGGTGCACTGGCCCTGGCACCGGCGGCGGGTGCACTAGGGTTGTGACGGAGGCTCGGTGGCCACCTGTCCCGCGTGGACGGTGAGCCAGAGGGAGTCACTGGCGGCGGCGGCTCGGACGAGCCCCGCGTCGGTGGTGGTGAGGAAGACCTGCGCGCCGCTCCGGGCGAGGTAGCCCATGAGATAGGCATTGCGCTCGGGGTCCAGCTCGCTGGAGACGTCATCCAGCAGCAGCAGGGGGAGGAAGCCCATGGCGGCCTCCAGGTTTTCAATCTCGGCAATCTTCCAACCCAGCACCAAAGCGCGCTGCTGGCCCTGGCTCGCATAGGCGCGAGCGCTGCGGCCGCCCAGCGTCACGGACACGTCGTCCACATGCGGGCCCACGGAGGTGAAGCCGCGGTCCAGGTCACGGCGCAGGCGCGCGGAGAGGGCTTCGCGCAGGGCGGAGGCGAGGGCGGCCTCGTCGGCGTGGGCGAAGTCGGCGCCGAGGTGCGCGGGGTGGTAGCCGTAGACGGCGGGGTCCACGGTGCGGCCGATGGACGCGAAGGTGGCCTGGGCGCGGGGCGCGAGCTCGGCCATCAGCGAGCGGCGGCGGGCGTAGAGGCGTGCGCCCGCGCGGGCGAGGGTCTCGTCGTAAGCGTCGAGGTACGCGGCGTCGACGGTGGCGCCGTCACGCAGCAGGCGGTTGCGGTTCTTGAGGGCGCGGGCGTACTCGCGGCTTTCCCGGAGGAAGGCGGGGAAGCGGTTGAAGACGGCGCGGTCGAGGAACGCGCGGCGGGAGTCGGGGCCGCCCTTGATGACCTCCAGGTCATCCGGGGTGAAGGCGACGACGGAGACGCCGCCGAAGTAGTCCTCGAGGCTGGCGGCCTTCTTGCCGTCCACGAGGGCCTGGCGGGTACCGCCGCCGACCTCGACGGAGATTTCGCGCTCGGCGCCCTTGAGGAGGAAGCGGCCGGTGACGCGAGCGGCCTGGGAGCCCCAGCGGACGAGTTCGGAGAGGCGTCCGGCGCGGAGGGGCTTGAGGGTGGCGAGGAAGTAGAGCGCCTCCAGGAGGTTGGTCTTCCCCTGCCCGTTCTGGCCCACGGCGATGGTCGAGTGGGGGCTGGGTGCGAGCTGCACCGCCGGGAGGTTGCGGAAGTCCTGGACCTGGAGCGAGAGGAGGCGCACAGCGTCACCGTGAAGGGGCCGACCTTCGTACTACAGATGCGGCGGCCGGCGGGGCGCGGGATTCAGCGGGTGACGCTCGGTTGGTGGGGGCGGGTGGAAGCGCGCGGCTTCAGGCTGAGCCCTGCATCCGCTCCAGCGTGGAGATTTCCTGGAGTGTCTGTTGGTAGGCCTCCCGGGGCAGCACCTTCTGAATCCGCTCGAAGAAGTGCCTGGCCTCCTTCAGGACCTCGGCAACAAGGACGGCGAGTTCTACGGATGCCTCGCGAACGTCTCCCCCGATGACGACACGCATCGTGGCATGCCCACCGACCCCATCGGGTGTGATGCTCAGTTCGATGGGTTGATCGGGGAAGAAGGTCTGGAACGTTTCCCCCCTTTGAAGGTCGGCCACTCCTCCAACGAGATAGGCCCACAGCTGATCGATGTAGTCCCACTCCTGGCGGGTCAACATCGAGCGCCCACCCATGGAGAATTCCATCGCGCCCTCGATGTAGTCCTCGTCGGGGATGGGGCCGACGAAGGCATCGATTGGTACGAAGACCTCTCCTTGCCTGAAGTAGGTGGCGATCTGGACCATGCGTCTTGCTTCACCTATCGGGGGTAGAACTGACCGACTCGGCCCTGGTTGAGTCCCAGGACGTACTCTACTCCATCGACAGTCCCCCTCAGTTGGTACATCCCGCGTGTTCCTCGCCCGACCATCCGCGCCCGGTTCTGCTGAAGGACCGCCTCGATGGCACGAATCACGTCCTCGAAGCCCATCTTCGCGCCAAAGAAACTCTGCGCCTCTTTCGTCGTCCCATCCCAATACCGGGGGTGATGCCGCTCGAGGATGTGCTGGAGCCCTTTCTTGTCGAGAAGGAACGTCTCTGCGCCCGCCTGGAATCGCTTCCCCGAGAAGTCCTTGAGGTCGTTCACCACACGCTCGGGTGGCGCGACCTTCAAGCCGCTTCCGCCCCCTGGCTCCGCCGAGGCAAGGACATACAGCCCTCCAACACCTGTCCCCACCGCGTGGGCCATCCGTCCCACTGGAATCGCGACGCGCTCCATCACCAGCGCCCCCTCGCCGGTGAGGGACAGCACGGGGAGCATGGCGTCCGCGCCTCCCATCGCCGTGGTCAGAGCGCCAGTGGAGCCCTTCGCGACACCTCCTCCGGCATAGAGCGCCGTCAACAGCTTCGCGACTGCCCTGACCTGCTCTCCTCGCGTCATGAAGGTGAAGCGCTCCAGGTACTCGGGCGAGGAAGCGACGAGGGCGGCGATGCCCTCTGGCAGGTGTTGAAGAGCCAGGAGGCTGTCCGTTGGAGCGGTGAGGAACTTCCCGATGGACATGGCCAGTTCGAAGAACGCGTCCCCGGCGCCGTCCAGTGAGCGGCCGAGGATGTCCGCGTCGTCGTACACCTCCACGACGAACCCATTGAACACGGGCTGGAGCTGCTCACCCGTCGGCCGGAACACGCCACCGGTGTTGACGTAGAAGCGCCCCAGCTCGAAGCCCAGCGCGACGAAGGCTCCGTCCTTCCACTCCACCGGCCCCACGCGTTGCTGCGTACGCCCGTTGATGACCCACGCGAGATAGCCGTCGGGCCTCAACACCGCGAGCCGTTCGAGGCGGGTCGTCCGGCGCAAGAGCTCTTCCCGCGACACGCTGCTGCCCTCCAGCACCTCACGCAGCAGCAGGCTCGCGCCCATGCGAGGCGGGAAGTTGCCCAGGGTCACGGGCTTCTTCAGCAACACCGACAACAATCGCGCGGCCTGCGTTGGCGTCAGCGCGGACGCACGCAGGGGCAGTTCGTCCCAGGGGGCCAGCCCCGCGAGCATCAACAAACGCTCGAAGGCATCAGCCTCCTCGGTGCCGTGACGGACGGCCCGCACGGCGACCTGGCTCCGTGTGCTCCGTGCGGCTTCCGTGTCCAGGGAGCGCTCTGCGTGATGACGACGCAAGGGCGCGACCCCCGAGCCTCGATTGAGGACGCTGGAGTGCCCGGACTGCGGCCTTGTGGAAACACAGCCCGTGACGAGCAGGACCGCGCTCAGCAGCATCACCTCAGCGCGCATTGTCGACTCCCACACCCAGCGAGGCATAGGCACCCGGACGCAGCGCCCCGTCCGCCTCCGGGAACAACAGCGTCCCTCCCTGCCCCAGCGCGTACAGCCTGCCTGCGAAGCGCCAGCGCAGGTCTCCGGACACGAGGACACGGGCCCCCGGCTGGCCCAGGCCCATTCCCAGCACGCTCGCGGCGAGTTCCAGGTTCCGATCGAAGAGCTGGAGCGCGAGGCGTCCGTCCGTGTCCACGCGCCCCCAGGTGAAGACCTCCACCGCCCAGGAGAAGGTCAGGTGCCGATGCACCCTTCCCACCAACTGCTCTGCGTCCCAGCTCACGTCTGCCTCGGCGTAGACAGATCCCCCGTCCGGGAATGACGCCTTCGCCAGGGGCTGACTGGAAGCGCCCACCGCCCGAAAGCGCGCCAGCTCGTAGTCCGGGCCAAAGGCATCTTGGCGGAAGCCTCCGTGCTGCCGCCGCGCCTCCAAGCGCAGCCGCGCATTCAACGCGGGGCTCTCCACGTCCGCACCGATTCCGGCCACCGCGCCCCATGCGCCACCCGTTCCAGGCTGGCCTCCCCAGCCGGCCAGCAGGTGCAGTTCGAAGCCCGGACGCGTCCACACCATCGCGGTCCCATCCAGGTGGGCCAGCGTGACCTTGGGCGAGGTCCCCTCTCCCTTGCCACTCTCGTGCACCGCGGACACGGCCAGCGTGTATCGTCCGGCCTGGACGGGCCGCCCGAAGAGGACGTGCTCCAGGTCCACCTCGGCTTCCGCCCCGAAGAGCCGAGCACCCAGGACGTCCGAGGCAAACGCCTCCACGTAGAGGGGGCCGAGCGTCCCGGTGAGGAGGCCACCCGCCGGGTGGTAGTCGGGGTTGATGCGGTTGGAGTAGCGCCGCACAAGGTGCCCGGACAGCAGGCTGTAGCGCTCCAGCGCCCCCATCCACAGCGACAGGGGCGCTTCATTCGACCCCAGCTTGAGAGCCCGAATCAGTTGCCCCCAGTCGGACAGACTGTCCCAGTCTTCCTGGCGGAAGGCACCCGCGTTCCCTACGCCGCCCCACAGGCGCAGCCGCACCGGCGCCCCCAGGTTGACGCCGAACCCCGCGCCACCATCCAGCATCAGGGTAGGACCGAACTGGATGAAACCTTCGCGTGTCCCGCTGTCGCCGCCAGGCAGCAGGGCCAGGGTCGACACGTCGAGCCGGGTCAGGAAGTGCCAGTCCTCCGCGGCATTGGACGGTTCCAGTTCCTGTGCGGCCACTCGGTCAGGCCATGCCCAGAACAGAAGACACAGCACCACGCCCCATCTTCCGCCCATGAATCGCCCCCTCGCCTTGCGTGAAGCCACCGCGCAGCCATGCGAGACAATGACTACCAGGGTGGTCTGACTTGACGGCCCTCGACGAAGGCGGACAGCAGAGAGGGGCTTCGCGAGTGGCGCCGACTGGAAGGCGGATGGACCTTCACCCGGTTTCCATCATCCAGAAAGGGACGTAACCGCCCTTGGCAGTCCGCTCGTAGGCCACCACCAGGCCCATCGCATTGAGGCGTTGGCCCAGAAAGAGGCAGCAGCCTGCTGGGGCATAGGGGATGAGGTGCGTGGTGGCGGTGCGAAACCGGACGCGGGACTGACGGATGAGTTCGCGTGCCCGCACCGCGAAGGCGACTGCGTCTCCGTCAGAGCCCACCACACCATCGTGCGGCCCTCCATCCGGCTCCAGCACCAGGACCGCGCGGAAGCGCCCCTGATGCTCGGCTTCGAACCGCTCCACGTCCGGGCCCGCGTCACCCGTGAGTTGAAACACCACCAGCAGGTCCTTCGCGTCCGGTGTTCCCTCTCGCTCGGTGCTTCGCAGCTCCCGCCGCGTTGGCGTCGCGTCCGAGCGCCACAGCACCGTTTCGCCGCGTGTTGCCTGTTCCACCCGGAAGCGATCGCCCGCGACTTCCGGGAAACAGGCACCCACGGCCAGCGAAACCGACAACGGCACCTTGCCCCGGAAGTCGATCAGCGCCTCCGGTGGTCGGGATGCCAGCCTGCCTCGGGCCTCTCGCAGTTCAGGAAGCAATCGCTCACGCCAGACCACCTCCGACGGCACTTCTCGGGTTTCCCTGTTGAACTGCTGCGTCCAGTCCAATTCCACCATCGGTGGTTCGCGCCACTGGCGCCTGGCCCACCCGTGGATCCACAACCCCACGCCTGGGGTGTCGGTCCTCGGCGACAGAAGCCCACGCTCCCGGATGAAGACCTGGAGCTTCGCCCTATCCAACCGCTTGGCCTCGCCACCGGCCTCGATCCACTCCCGAATCCCATCCAACGCGATGGCCCGGGGCTCCGGGCCCTGCCTCAGCCCGTGCATGCGCATGCGCTCATCCACGCGCTCTTCCAGTTCCGCGATGCTCGCAAATCCCAGACGCAGGCGAAGAGCCCCGCAGAAGGCGCGCAGGACATCCCACTCCGCCCCCAGGTGCTCCAGCCATCGCATCCGAGCCATCTTCAGCACCCCGGTCGGAGCCTCCGCGAAGAAGTCCTCGGTGAGGCGCCAGTCCCGCCCCTGGAGGTATCGACCCAGCTCTGGATCCGCGGGCCAGTTGCTCACCAGCCATACCTCCACGGGCCCATGGCCGCGCAACAGCCGCCAGGCCGCGAAGAGCTTCTGGAGCAGCGACCGTCCCCGGCCGACCACCTCCGTCAGGCCCTCCAGCGTGTAGAGCGAGCGGTGGTCCACGTGCCACTTCACCTGCACATACTGATGTGCCACGGCCGCACCAGGACGAGGATGCAGCGTGACGTCATCCGCCGCCCCTGCTTCAGGGTGCTCAACGAAGGCCATCTCGAAGGGGCTGTCCTCGTCGAGCAATGGCAGCAACAGGAACCAACTGTAGAGGTGCTGATAGCGGTCGCCCTCCATCCGGGATGCGCTCTGTTCGCCCATGCGGCAGGTCCCTACGAGCCGGGCGCGACGAGGTCACGGTTGCGGTTGAACAACTCCTCGAAGATGAGCTGCATGTCATCGCGTGCCTTATTCAGAGGCATCGACTCCCAACCCTGGAACACCTGGAACAGGCGCTCGACCCATGCCCGGTGGTTCTCTTCGCGCACCAACTGACGTTGGAAATAGACAGCCACCGCCACTGGCGTGTCCTTCTCGAATCTGTCCAGCCGGATGCGCTGCTGCGCGTACTGCTCGTAGGGGTCCGGGAAGGTCGGCAGACCGGCGATCTCCATCGTCACTCGCCCCAATCCGGGTGCGTTCTCCGCCCGTTGCGCGAGCGCCGAGAGGCGGCAGGCATGGAAGAACCAGATGAGGTAGCGCCGCAGCCTGCGCTCGGACAGCTCCAGGACTGGCCGCTCCGGCTCGAAGACGCGCAGGCTCTCCACCACGTTCCAGACGATCTGCTCCACGGTCTGGGTCTCTCCCTGATCCCTCACGGTGCCGCCATGCTTCGCCCGTCGCCACGCCAGTGCCACCTCAATGGCCACCTCGTCCGCGTCGAAGTCCGCGACCTCCAGTACGAAGCCCGTGCGCCCGCTCCCGCTGTAGTTGTAGGAGGTCAGCCCGCCCTGCCCGACGTGGAAGACCTCATGCACCAGCAGCAGGCGCACGCACTCTTTCCAGTCCTCGTCGGATGCAAGCCGCTGACGCAGGGCCCCCAGGCCAAGCAACAGGTCGGCATGGAAGCTCCAGAGTCCCTTGAGGTGGCGATAGAACGGGCCACTGGATGTCGCAGGCACATCCTCGATGCGGCTCCGGAGCAGGTCCCGGCCCTGGATGTGTTCCACCAGTGAGGACTGCTCCGCCTGCCCCAGCCAGCCCACCAAGTCTTGATGGATCCTGCGGACCTCATTCAGCACCCGGGTGGCCTCCAGCAGCTGATCCGCCGTCAAGATCACCGCCGGTCGCTCCTCCTTGCGACGTGGGCGCAAGAGATGAACGGGGATGTATTCGTTCGTCTCCGGGTCGAAGTGGTGCAGCCGCAGGGGATGTTGCGTCTCCGGGTTGATGGCGGTGCCCAGCGCCGCGGCAAGCGCGCCAGGACCGTCCATCGCCAGTAGCACCGACTCCACTCCCTCCAATCGCTCGTGGAGCGCATCCAGCACCTGCCGGAACTGCTGCGCCGCCCTCGCGGCCTGGGCCGGGCCCTCGAACGCTGTTGGGGACACACCACGCACGGGCCGAAGGACAACGGTGGCCAGCAGCGCCGAGGGATGACGCGCCTTGAACTGCGCGACGGCCTTCTCACGGATGGAGCGCGTCACCTCTACGACGAGCGCGACATGGCCCCGTCCCCCCTGAGGCCCCGTCGGCAGCCCTTCCACCTCGAAGTAGGGCTCATCCGAGGGCGCATGGCCGCGCTGATAGCCCAGCCACCAATCCCCGTTCGGGTTCTGCTGGTAGACACACAGCGGCCGTCGCTCCAGCCGTGAAGCCAGGTGCATCCCCAGCATCAACGGTGCCAGGGGGAACAGATGGACGGCCACGTGATTCACGCCAAGCTCGGCCTCCTGGCGCGTCAGCGTCTCGGCGAAGCGGTCGTTCTCCGCGAACGCTCCAGCCCAGTCCTGAGGGCGCTGCTTGCGCACGTTCCGCTCGGAGTCCAGCTCGTGGACCGCCACACTCTCAACGTATTGATGGGCTTCCATGCCCGCTTGCGTGATGGCCGCCCGCGCCGCCGGGTCGATGACCGCACGGTCGTGCTCGTAGCGCAGCAGCAGTGCATCGGTCTTCTTGTTGATGGTGAGGTTCATGGGTCCACCGGACGATAGAAGGAGGTGGCGTTGGGTTCAGTCGTGGTCCCGGTAATCGTTGCCGAAGAGCTGTCGCAGCCGGCTGTGGGCCTGGGCGGGATCGGTCTTCTCCTCTCGCAGCACGTGCCCCAACTGCGTCGCCGCGCGGGACAGCAACTGTTGGGCCGCCACGCGTTGGGTCGCGATCATGCCGGCGTCCACGTCCTCGCCAAGGTGCGCGGGATCCGGGCAGGGCCGCTGGACGCTCGTGGACAGGTGCTCGAAGAGTGTCTTGAGCGTCTCCAGCTTGCCTCCATTGGTGGGCGGCGCGCGGAAGGCGCTGTAGCTCATTGCCTCCAGATGAAAGGACCGCAGCGGGCTGGACTGCTGCTGCCGGTTCCACTTCTTCACCGTCTTGATGAGGGGGTTGAGCATGTGTCCCGCGACCCGGTCCGCCTCCCTGCACCGTTCCGCGTGCAGGCGTGGATTGGTCTGGATCCAGCGGTCCGTTCCCCGCTCGGGAATGAGGAAGGCATCCCGCCCCGTAAGCTTGAAGGCGGGCACGACGTCGAAGTCGAGGCCTGTGCCGGAGAACTCGATTTTGATCGAGCGCCGCTGGATGCGCGGAGGGGCCTTGTTCTCCCACTTCTCACGAAGCACCCCTTGTACTTGCAGGAGCAGTTCGTGCTGGGAGTCCGCCAGCGGCTTCCCTGTTCCAGGGGCGGCAAGTGAGATGTCCCGCAGCACCACGAAGATGTCGATGTCGTGCAACGGCCGGATGGCGGTGTTGCGGCCGTAGGAGCCGGAGAGGAAGGTGGTCTGGGCACCCAGTCCAGCCTGTATCACCTCCCGCAGGCGGGTCTGCTGCCCGTTGCAGGCCTCGCGCTGGCCAGGGGTCAACTCCAGGGATTGGATGAACTGCTCAACGGCGTGACGCACGCTCCACATGCCCGTTCCTCGCTTTTTTTGCCTTCGACAGGAAGGACGCGAAAACCAGCGGGGAGCCGTCGCGGACCCATGCACTTTTCAAAAAAGGGCCCTGTCAGGGCCGTCCTACGGGCCTTGCAGCTCCGGAAAGGAAGCCAGCGCGCCAAGCAGGTCCTCCAGCGCCGGACGCTCCGCGGGATTCTTCTCCAACAACCGGGCCACCCAGCCGCGGGTGACGGGAGAAGCCCGGGGTTCGAGCAACCCCACGGGAGGAGCCTCCAGCAGGTGCTGAAACATCAATCCCTGCTCATTCCTCGCTTCGAAGGGGAGGCGCCCCACGAGCATCTGGAACCACAGGATGCCCAACGCATACACGTCCGCCTTCCCATCCACGCGCTTGGAGTCAACCCATTGCTCCGGCGCCATGAAGTCCCAGGTCCCCAGCCGCGCCTCCCGCGCCGTGGAGACCGCAAGCACCGCCGTGGAGGCCGATGCTTCCGTCATCCGCCGGGCGAATCCCAGGTCGGCCAGCCGGACCTCCATTCGCCCGGGTTCGCTCCGGGCCAGCAGGACGTTGGCAGGCTTCAGGTCTCGGTGGACAAGGCCCTGCCCGTGCAGATGGCTCAGGACCCGGGCCAGTTGCTGGACCACCCGCACGCAGTCTCCAGCAGGGAGACGGCCTCCTGCATGGAGAAGCACCTCCTGCAGGTTCGTGGGCAGCCATTCCAGGACCATGAATGGCGGCCCGTCCGGAATCACCCCCATTTCCAGCGCGCGCACCAGGTTCGGATGCTGCAGTGCCATCAGGGCCCGAGCTTCGTTGAGGAAGCGAGCCACGACCTCGGCGTGCAGGGACTGTTCGGGCCGCAGGAGCTTGATGGCCACCCGCGCGCCCTGCCCATCCTGGATGGCTTCGTAGACTTCGCTCATCGCGCCCACCGCGATCCTCTGCTGGAGCGTGTAGCCGTTCACGCGAGCATGGGAGCCCGCACCCTTCCGGGCACTCAAGAAGCCTCTGGCGGCTTGAGTGCGCGCAACTGCTCCATCCAGTGGAGCATCCCGCGCAATTCATCCGCGCACTCCGGATGGCTGGCTGCGAAGACCTCCGGATCCACCCGCTCCCCCGCCGAGCACCGGCGCAAATAGACAAGCACTGCGGCATCCACTGCGTTGTGGAGCTGGGCCTCCTGCAAAGACATGGGCGCGTCGGGCGCCTCGACACCCCTCATCCGTTCACGAAGCGTCTTCATTCCTCGCTGCATCAGGGACTCGATGGCGGTCGGGCTTCGCCCCATCTGGTCCGCCACCTCCGCCACCGACAGGTCCTTGAGGTGGAAGAGGGAAAGCGCCCTGCGCTGGTCATCCGGGAGCCCGTAGAAATTCGTGAGCAGCCGGCGCCACTCTTCCTGCTGGGAGGAGAACTGGCTGGGACTCTGTCCGGGCGCCACCGCCGTCTCATCCAGCGCCTGGACGTCTCCCGCGTCCCGCTTGTCCGTCTGGGCCGCTCGAACGAGGCTGCTGGCCTGACTGGCGACGACACGGCGAAGCCAGGTCATCCATTCCCCTTCGCTCTGCCCACGAAAGGTGGAGAACTTCTCGAAAGCCCTCAGCGCGGATTCCTGCACGACGTCCGAAACCCGTGCGCCACCGGGTAGGCCATCCCCCACGCGTGCCGTGGACCACTTCCGCAAGGCGGGCTGGCACCGCTTCAGCAAGACCTCCAGTGCCTTGGGCTCCCCCGTCCGTGCCCGGTGGATCAATTCTTCAATCGATGCCTCCGTCAGAGTCAGTCCATCCCCGCTCATTCCCGATTCCCCCTCGTCACCTCGCACCCCGCGGACTGGAACCTCAGGTCCTCGGGGTCCTTCTGCTGGAACTCCCGCGCCAGACCGCAGCGCTCCTGCTGGAGCTTCTGTTCCAGCAAGGCCTGCCCCTGCATTCGCGCCCAGGTTTCATACCCCGACAGGGCTTGCAGCAGGACCAGGGCGAAGCGCTTGCTGGGCATTTCCCCCTGCCGGAGTTGCTGTCCCAACGTCATGGCCTCTTCGTAACGTTCCCGCGCGGTTGCGGCGTGTCCCTCCTCGGTGTCGAGCGTGGCGAGATCCACGAGGACCCGGGTCAGCACCCACTGGAAGTAATGCTGTCCCCTATCGGCCCGGACGCAATCGCGCGCCAGGCCCAACGCCCGTTCCAGGTCCACCCGCGACCGGGCGAAGTCGCCCTGCATCCGAAGGGCTGATCCCCGGACGGCCAGCGTCTCGGCGAGGAGCGCGCTGTTGTAGGGCCCGGGGTTCCGCGCGTGAAGCTCGATTGCTTCCCCATACCGCCTGACGGCGTCCTCCAGCCGCCGATTCGCGAGTTCCAGGTCTCCAATCTCCGTCAGGCTCACCGCCAGACTGCGACGTGAGTCCTCCGGATCCCTTCCGTCGTCGGAGCGCTTCAGCGATTCGAGCGACGCCTCCAGGAGGACTCGCGCTTCATCCCGGCGGCCCCGGGCCCAGGCCACCTTGGCTCGCTTGGAGTCATGGAGCCCCTGCGCCTTTCGCAAGTCGTTGTCATCCGGGTGAAGGGCCCGGCCGGCACGCAGTTCCTCCAAGGACTTGTCCAGCGCGCCCTCAGCGTCTGACAGGCGCGCGTCGATGAAAGCCATGTCTCCCATCCGGTGGAAGAGCTTGATCCGGGTGAGGCGGACCGTGGCCCGCTCACGTTCGGAGTCGGGGAGCGAGGAGAGCAGTTCGTGATAGCGCTGAAGCATCGTCTCGCGAGGCTCCAGGGTGAAGGGCAGCCAGCTCAGCCTCCAGTCCACCTGGTCCACGAAGTCGTCGGTGGACTGGATGAGGCTGCCCAGATTCGCCTCCGCTCGCTGGCGCTGCTGCTCCGAGCGCACCGCGGATATGAGGATCAACAGGCTGGCCAGCGTAGCGAAGCCCCGCCACATCCATCGCGTCCGCGCATGTCGCTGCTCGAGTCTTCGGGCTGCCTTCAGGAAGTGCACGGCGCGCGGACTCAACCGCCTTGCCTGGAGACCGCCTTCCTCCAAAGCATCCGAGCCCCCCTGGTAGTGCAGCCTCAGCGCTCCCGTGGGCAGCCCCTCATCCGGATTCCGGGCCTGCTCCCAGGCGCTCGCGGCCGTCTCCAGGTCCGCCTGCCGCTCCAGCAGCGTCCGCTCGCGGTCCAACCAGCCCACGAGCGAGGGCACCTGTTGCAACAGCGTCTCATGCGCCAGGTCCACCCGCTGCCGCGCCGGTTCGGGGTCTCCCGAGAGCATGACGAGACGCGGGCCGGGCTCCAGGCCCGGGAACGTCCCCGACAGCTTCGAGAGGACCTCTTCCGCCAGCCCATCGCCTCCCGCGGCATGGAGCGCCTCTTGCCGCGAACGCGGGCGCCGGGTGTCGGGCACGCCTCGGCCCACCTGCACCAGGTCGAGAAGGAGCCACTTCGCCCGCTCCCTCCCCTGCGGCCCCAAGGCGTCCAGCAAGCCCTCTGCCTGCCGCGACAGCGCGCCGCCCACGCCTCCCATCCGGTCGTAGTCCGCGAGCGTCAGTGAACCTTCCGCATGCAGACCCCAGAGACCCCTCAACGCATGGCTCAACAGCGGCAGGCGTCCGTCCTCATCACGGGCGTCCTCCACCATCCGCGAAGCCAGCGCTTCCTCCAGATGGAGCCCCGCGTGGCGTGACAGGCCGTGGACGACCTGCGCGAGGCCAGACGCCCTCATGGGTGGCAACAGGTAGCGCACGGCCTCGGGAAGGTTCCGGGCCAGCGCGGGGAGCTGCTGTTCCATCCGATGGAGGAAATCACCGCGCACCGCCGTGAGCAGGCGCAGTGGCACTTCGCCGCCCCTCAAGGATTCGGCCAACAACGCATCAACAGCCTGCCGGTCCGCCACGTCGAGCGTAAGCAGTTCCTCCAGGGGCTCGAGGACCAGCAGCAGGAGGAAGCCCCGTGGCGTCTTCGACGAGACGAAGTCCCGCAGCGCGGTGGGCCCCGCTCGCAGCGTCCCAAGCAGGGCATCCTTCGACTCGGAGGCCAACGCCGTCGTGAGCGCCTGGGCCAGGCCATCCCAGAGGGTCGCCGACGGACGCACCGTGGCGATGAGCCATCGGGCTCCCTCCCGGATATCCAAGGTCCTCAGCCGGGTCAGGAGTCCCGCGTGGAGCAGCGAGGACTTGCCTCCACCACTGGGGCCTTCCACCTGGACCCAGCGTCGAGCCCCGACGCGCGCTTCCTCCAGGAGCCCGAGCAGCGCCGCCACTTCGGCGTCACGGCCATAGAAGAGCGCGGCCTGGGACTCGGTGAAGGAGGCGAGCCCCGGGATGGAGCAGACCTCGGGTTCAGGCTTCCAGGGCTGCTCCAGGACCTGCTGGCACCGCGCCATGGTGGGCCGGTCCTCCGCCTCCTTGGCGAGGAGGGTGGCCACGAATGCGGACAGTGCTCCGGGCACATCTGGAGCACATTGCCGCAAGGCGGGAGGCTCCTCCCGCGCATGCGCGGTCAGCAGTTCAACGGGCTCGGTCGAGTCGAAGGGCGTGCGGCCCGCGAGCAGTTCGAAGAGCACCACCCCCAGGGAGTACACATCCGCGCGGGGCCCGACAGTCGCGGCGCTGCGAAACTGTTCGGGCGCCATGTACGCGTACGTGCCGATGAGGGTCGACTCATGCGTATGGACCTGGGTCGGATCCAAGGGCCCCGCGTCTCCGGGCGGCAGCTTGGCGATGCCGAAGTCCAGGAGCTTCACCCTCTGACCCGGAGCCGTCGTGGCATCCGGGCAGAGGAAGATGTTCTCGGGCTTCAGGTCGCGGTGGACGATGCCGCGTGCGTGGACGTCCACCATGACGCTGGCGATCTGACGGCACAGCGCCAGGGCCCCGTGGAAGTCGCCCCTGGACGCGTTCATCCATTCGCGCAGGGACTGCCCCTGGAGCAGCTCCATGGCGAGGAACGCGGTGGTGCCCATCCGCCCACTGTCGAGGACGCGCACCACGCCAGGATGGTCGAGTCGCGCCAGGGCCTGCGCTTCCTGAAGGAAGCGCGCGACAAGATGGGGAGCCTCCGCGGCCTCGGACGACAGCAGCTTGAGGGCCACCTCCTGTCCGGTTCCTTCGTGGAGCGCCGCGAAGACCTGCCCCATGCCTCCGCTTCCCAGCAGGCGGAGGAGCCGGTAGGGGCCCACCTGGATGGGCGTCTCAGGTCCAGTCACAGTGCCGCCGTCGCTCCCGTCCAGTGCTGCGCGGCCCAGCCCAGCGCGCCCAGGCCCACCACCAGCGCGATGAACTCCACCAGGGTGCGCAGGTCGCCCTTCTCCGACGAAGGCGTGAGCAGGGCTCGGTATGCCGCCACCCCTCCGACGAGCAGGAGCATGTTCTCTCCCGTGGCGAACCACGTCGCGCCCACCACGGCCACCACCAGCCACCGCTGTTGGCGCGCCAGGGCCCGGAACCCTCGCGAACCATCCAGCTGCCACACCGGCACCAGGTTGAACAGGTTCATCCATGCCGCGAAGTGCGCGATGGCGCCCAGGACCTTCCACCCCGTCAGCACCGCAGCCACCAGCGTCACCACCACCGCGACGCTGCCCCAGATGGGCCCCGCGAGCCCCATGCGCGCATCCTCGCGCTCATCCACCGGATTCTGCTTCAGGCGCACGACCGCCCCGAAGCCTGGGAGGAACATGGGCGCGCTGGCCTTGATGCCCAGCCGCCGCAGCGCCGCCACGTGCCCTATCTCGTGCACGTAGATGCAGGCCACCACTCCCAATGCGAAGCGCCAACCCCAAACCGTCCAGTACACGCTCACCGCGAACATCATGGAGAACAGCGTGCTCGCCTTCGTGAGCCCGAGCAGCAGCAGCTTCCCCTTGCCCAACAGCAGCGCCAGCACGAACTTGAACTTCCACAGCATCAGGCCCACCGCGCCCATGCTGGCCAACACCTTCGGCATCCCCGAACGCTTGCGCTCCGCCTCCGCCAGCGGCGCCGCCAACCCCAGCGCATCCGCCTGCTGACTCAGCGCCGTCACCCGCGCCGTCACCTGCGCGTGCTGCGCCGTGTCCGGCGGCAACAGGTCCAGCGCCTCGCGCCACAGCGCCAGCGCTTCCATGGACGCGCCCCTCTGCGACGCCGCCTGTGCATCCGCCGCCAGCTGCGTCAGCCGCTTCCCATGGACCAGCTTCCGGCACGACGGACACGTGAGCAGCCGGGGCGCCAGCTCCGAACCACACCCCTCACACCGCTGCGTGAGGAGCGATACCGCGAGCGCCTCAGCCAACGGACCGCTCCTGCTCCGCCGGCGCGGCCTCACCCTCGGCCGGCGCCTCCACCAGCTTGAACGGCCCCGCGATGCTCAGCTCCGTCCGCCTGGTGCGGCGCCACGCCTCGAACAACGCGAAGCCGTAGATGAGCCCGGAGAGGGGGCTGTTGATTCCGACCAGCACCGGCGCAGCCACGGAAATCACTCCCGCGAGGACCACGTTGACCGCGGGGGAGACCGCCTCCGTTTCCTCCGCCGGCGCGTCGGTGGCCACCTCGGCCGGAGGCTGCGTCGTGAGCTCCTTGTAGACATCCGGCGCGAGCGAGGCCGCCACCGCGAAGTACGTCAGCCCCACCGCCAACACCTGGTAGACCCAGCCGCCGCGCGACTCCGAGCCCTTGAACACCGCGGTCCCCACCATCCACCCCACCGCGATGGCGATGAGGCCGATGTTGTAGCCCGTCAGTCCCACCCCCCAGTAGAGGAGCGCCCCCGCGATGGCCGCTCCAAAGCCAAACACCGACGCCGTCAGGAAGCGCTTCGCCTTCGAGCCGCCCGTCATCGCCGCCTCCACGTCCTCGCGGCACGCGGGACACAGCAGGCGCGTGTTCAGGTCGTAATACACGCTCTTGATGGCGCGCTGACAGACGGAGCACTTCGGTGCCGAGGGGGCTTCGGTGAACTCGGCGCGGTCGAACTGGAGCGACGCCGCGTCATCGGACGGCGGAGGAACAGGCTGGGTCATGGGCGGGGATTGCGACAGAGAAAGGGAAACGGGCCCACCCAACCTAACAGAAGCCTTCCGCCCCCCTCAAACCGGTGTCTGTCTTCAGCCGCCCTGCCGCAGCGCCGCGTGCCGCGCCGCCTGCACCAGCGCCACCAGGTCCCCATTCCGAGCCACGTCGCCCCCCGCGGGCTTCGCGTGCTCCGGCGAGAACAGCCGCGCGGGTGTGCGTGCCTGGCCTCGCAGCATCACGAAGAGGCGCAGGGCGTCCCGCAGGGCCTCCGCCTCCGTCCCCTCCTCCGCGCGCGCCCTCATCGCGGCCTGCTCCAGCCGCGACCACGCCACCTCTTCACTCCACGCGCCCCGGGGCCGCTCGCGAGACAGGGCCGCCAGCGCCGCCGCCGTCTCCACCAACCCCGCGCGCCCTTCCGTGAAGACGCTCCGCGCGGACAGTCGCAGCGCCGGGTCTTCCGACAGTGCGGCCCGCCAGGACAGCAGCGTGGGCAGTTCCGCTTCGCGCGGCACCACCGGCGCGAGCTCCGCCTCCAGCACCGCGCGCACCCGCACCCGCGCCACGTCGTGCCAGAAGGCCGCGTGCAACAGCAGCTCCGGCCCACTGCGCGCCACCCGCGTCGGTGCTCGCCGCATGCGCCGCTGGAGGAAGTCCTTCACCCGTCCCCGGCTGTCGTAGCGCTCCAGCCGCTCCCACAGCGCCACCAGCGCGGCGGCGCCCAGCGGCAGCGCTCGGGCCAGCTCCCGCGCCTCATCGTCGGAGAAGGCCGGCGCCCCTTCCGTCACCGGGCGCATGAACACTCGCTCGAACACCTCGCCCGCGGCGCATGCGGCGCGCAGCTCCGGCAGGTTGCGCGGCAACAGCTCCACCGCCTGGGCCCAGACGCGGCCGCCCAGGAATGGCGCCGCGTCCAGCACCTTCGTCTCCAGGCGCAGCAGCCGCTCTCCCAGCGTGGTGGGGCCGCCGTCCTCCTCCGCGGTGTCTTCGTCGTCGGAACCCGGGGAGGCACTGGCGGACAGCCGCTTCTCGGCCGCGCGCTCCACCGCCTCTCGCAGGCGCTCCACCTCGTGCATCAACCGGACGGGGGCGGCGTTGGGTGGCCAGCCTTCCGCCTCCACGCGGCGCCTCATCGCGGCCAGCGTCGCGTCCACCTCCGGCTGGTCGGCGGCCACCTCGCGCAGCAGCTCGAAGTGGTTGCGGATCCGGTCCTTCCAGAAGAAGGACTCCAGTACGCCCTTGAGTGCGCGATAGCGCAGGCGCGTGGCCTCCAGGAGGTCCGCCCGGTCCTCCAGCCGCGCTCTCAGGTCGTCTGGACGGGTGGCCACGCCCTCATCATAAGGGCCCCCCGCGCCGGGCGCAGGCCTCCCCATGGCGCGGAGCGTCGGACTTGGAACGGTGACGTCCCGCCGACGTGGGAAGTTGGACGACTGTGTCGGCTCAGACGCGCATGGGCATGACCACGGCCGTGAAGCTGCGGTCGCCGGGGCCGTGCAGCACGCCCGGGCTGTGCTCGTCACCCAGCTCGAAGCTGACCTCGTCCGTCTCCGTCACGCCCAGGACGTCCATGAGGTAACGGGCGTTGAAGCCAATGGTGATGTCGTTGCCCTGGTAGTCCACGTCCAGGGCGTCACGCGCCTCACCCAGGTCCGGGTTGCTGGCGGTGATGAGCAGCTTGCCCTTCTCCAGGCCGATGCGGATGGCGTTGCTCTTGTCCGCGGACAGCAGCGCGATGCGCTTCAGGCCTTCCAGCAGGCGCACCTTGGGCACGAGGACGACCTTCTCGCCCTCCTTGGGGATGACGCGCTGGTACTCCGGGAACTGCCCGTCGATGAGGCGCATCACCATGGTGAGGCCCGGCTTCTTGAACAGCGCCGAGTTCTCCGCGAACCCCAGGTGGCACTCCGCGTCCGGGGCCTCGTCCAGCAGGCGCTTGAGCTCCATCAGGCCCTTGCGCGGGATGATGACGCCGCTCTTGAGCTTGAAGTCGCCGGACATCTCGCGCTCGATGAGCGACAGCCGGTGGCCGTCCGTGGCCACCATGCGAACCTTGCCGCTGGACTGGGGCTCGAAGAAGACGCCGTTGAGGATGTAGCGCGTCTCGTCGCTGGAGATGGCGAACTGGGTCTTCTTGATCATCTCCAGCAGCACGTTGCCGGAGATCTGCACCAGGGGAGCGTTCTCCTCCTTGGGCAGCTTCGGGTACTCCTCGGCGGCCATGCCGACGATCTTGAAGTGCGCGGAGCCGGAGGAGATGTCGACGTAGTTGTTCGCCAGCTTCTTGAGCGTGACCTCCGCGTCCGGGAGGTTCTGCACGATGTCGAAGACGTACTTCGCGCTCAGGGTGACGGCGCCCGGCTTGGACACGTCCGCCGGGTGCTCGGACACGATGCCGATGTCCAGGTCGAAGGCCGTGACCGTGATGCTGCCCTTGTTCGCCGTGAGCAGCACGTTGGCGAGGATGGGCATCGTCGTCTTGCGCTCCACGATGCCCTGGGCGCGGTAGAGGGCCTTCTTCAGCTCGTCGGCGGCGATGCGGAATTCCATCGTGGGCGTCCTTACAGGTCACGGCCCCGGAGGCCGATCTCTTGGGGCGCGGGTGTACAACGAACGGGGGGGCCCTTCCACCGTCTTGGCGCCTTTGTCCGCGGGCTGGAGGCCCAATTCTGGACTGTTCGGGTGTCCAGGTGGGACAGGCAGGAAAAAGGCCCCTGTTGCCCTGGTGGCCGGGCGCGCGGCCGGGCAGAGTGGACCCGGCCGTGCCCTTCCCGCGTTGTAGGAGGGCACCCCGTTCTCCTTCCCGGAGTCGCCATGAACGCCCGCTCCCTGCTCCTGTCCGCCGTGCTCGTACTCGGCCCGGTGGCGTGCAGCACGCCGTCCTCCCCCACCGCGCAGCCTTCCAGCGACGTGTCCGGCGCGGAGGCCCCCGCCGACCTGAAGCGGACCGACGTGGACGCGCCCGCGGGAGCCGCCAACGAGCCCGGCACGGCCGCCCCCACCCCCTCACCCGGAGACGCCACCATGACCACCAGCACCGTCTACATCGTCAAGGACAACGGGAAGCGCTGCTTCGCGCCGCCCTGCGACCACTACGACCTGTTCAGCGCGGACGCGCCGGACAAGAAGCTCCAGTCCCTCCACGAGATCGACCTGACCGCCGTCACGGGCGGGGACGACGCGAAGCTGGGTGAGCTCATGCAGCGCGCCTCCAAGGGCGGCCCCGGCCTCAAGGTGGAGGGCTCGCTGGACAAGCGGCTGAAGGCCGGCCCCGGTGGCGACGCCATCGTCCTGCGCGCCACCCGCATCGTCGGCTGAGCGCGCCCCTTCCCACCGGGACCGCGTCCTGCGCGGCCCCGGCCGGATTCCAGAGCCTCAGAGCCGCACGCCCACCTGGAAGCCGGGCCAGCGCTGCATGCGCGTGTCCGCGTTGATGACGTGCGAGCGCACCGGCAGCGTGGTCAGCTTCGCGAACTCCGGCTCTCCCCAGGTGAACGCCACGTTGTAGGTAGGGCCCGCGAACACGGCCAGCCGGGGCATGACCTGGAAGCCCAGCATGGCGCGTGCCTGCGACAGCAGGCTGTTGGACGCGCTGGAGAACGGGTCTCGCGTGGACAGCACCTGACTGGCCGCGACGTCCACGTCCACCCAGAAGCGCGAGCCCAGCGGGATGTGCCCGCCCAGTCCCAGGCCCAGGCTGAAGCGCTGGAAGCGGTCGTCCGGGCCAATGCCCGCGAGCAGCGTCGTGTAGAAGTGCTTGCCCCCGAACTTCAGCGCCAGGTTGGTGAGCTGCACGTCGCTGCCGAACACCTCCAGGTGCAGCTGGCCCTTCTTCTCGTAGGACACCAGGCCCACCGGCACGCCGTTCACCTCGTCGGAGACGTTGATCAGGCCCAGCTGCATGCCGTGCACCGTGTCCGCGACGTTGATCACACCCAGCTGCATGCCGGACACGTCTCCGCCCACGTTGATCAACCCCAGCTGCATGCCGGTGAGGGACGGCGCGTGGTTGAGCAGCACCGAGCCCTGGATGCCCCGCGCGGCCGTCGCCACGGAGTTGACGCCCAGCGTGAACTGCACGCCCTTCATCGTGCCGTTCGCGTGATTGACACCCAGTGACAGCTGCAGCCCGGTGGCGTCCGAGGTGGTGACGTTGGCACCCAGCGCCGCCTGCACACCGCCCAGCGCGCCGCGCGCGACGTTCGCGCCCAGGGCCAGCTGCCCGATGCCGTCCACGTCCCCGTTGGTCACGTTGAGCCCCAGCGACGCCTGGGCACCGCGCACCGCGCCGCCCGCCACGTTGGTGACCAGCGACAGCTGCCCGCCGTCCACGTCGCCGCCGGACGTGTTGAAGCCCAGCGCCATGGACAGGCCGGACACCTCCGCGTCGTACACGTTGCCCGCGAGCCCCAACGCCAGCCCGCCGCCCAGCGCCGCGCCGCCGTTGACGACGCCCAGCGCGAAGCGGTTCTCCACCTGCGCGCGGCCTGCTCGCAGCGTGTTGGTGCTCATGCTCGGCACGAGACTCAGGTTCACCGGAAGCATCGTGCGGCCCTGGGGGGACAGGGCCATGCCGCCGCCACCGCCGCGCATCACGGTGGCCTCGTGGCCCACGCCCAGGAAGTCGCCGGGGGACAGCGGCGTGCGCATGCCTTCTTTCAGCGTGAAGGCCGCTTCGGACACACCGCCGTCCCACTCGCGCCGGGCGCGGTAGGCGCCGGGGGCCAGGCCCAGCTCGGTGGCGCGGCCGGACTGCTTCTGCACCTCCACCACCAGCGTGCCCACCGCGTCGCGCACGTACAGGCGGCCCTCCAGCGGCTCGGTGAGGACCAGGCCCGCGGTGGTGGCGCGCAGGTCGGTCATCACCAGGTCGCCGGTGCCCGCCAGCTCGATGTCGTAGTTGGGGTGCTGCGCGCCGCCCTGCGTGCGCTCGGTGCGCGCGAGCGTTTCGTGGAAGGCGAACTGGTAGGCCTCCGTGAGGGTGACGCGGCCGTCGTGGGTGACGTCGGCGGCGCCGCGCAGGCCGGACAGCAGGTGGTGCGTGAAGAACGAACCGCCCAGCCGGTCCGACTCCTGCGACGCCTCGTCCGCGCTGGATGAGGTGAGGATGGCGTGGCCCTTCACCTGGATGGCGGAGTCCACCAGGAACGCGGGCCGCGAGACGCCGCCCTTCTTGCGCGCGAACGCGCCGGACGCGCAAGAGTCCAGCACCGCGATTCTCACGTCCGCGGGCAGCCCCTCCAGAGAGCGGCGCAATTCGCCGTAGTCCAGGCGCTGGCCCTTGAGCAGCAGCCCTTCGTCATCCGAGTGGCCGGAGTAGTACAGCAGCACCTCCACGCGGCGGGCCCCGGCGGTGCGGACGCCTTCCGCCAGGCGGCGCACGCGGTCGAAGCCGGCGAGCACGCCCGCGCGGTCCACGTCCGTGAGGAGCACGCGGTCCTGGGGCAGCACGCCGCCCAGCTCCGACAGCACCGTGGAGAAGGCCTTCGCGTCGGTCTCCGCGTAGCGCAGCCGCACGCGCTCCGGGCCGCCGTCGTTGACGCCCACGAGCAGGGCCAGCCGGCGCACGGCCGTGGCTTCGGCGGCGTGGGCGGAGGTGGCCGCGCCCAGCGCGAACAGGAGGATGACGAGCGCTCTCATGGGGAGGGCTTCTCCAGCAGGAAGGAGGTCTGCCCCAGGCCCGTGGGCAGGGTCAGCGGCGCGGTGCGCGCCTCGGGGGATGCGGCGAGCACGCGCGCGGCGGCCATCACACCCTCCAGTTCGAAGGGGGTGTCCGAGGTGATGAGGAAGAACCGCTCGAAGCCGGGGGCGTCGTCCAGCTCGTAGGCGCGGGGCAGCAGGTGCGTGCCGCTGCGCTCCAGGGACGCGGACGTGTCTCCCAGCGCGGGCTGGTGCGAGGTGACGGTGCCCCGGCCGTCCACGGAGAGGATGACGCCCTGGGCGTGGCCGGCGGCGGTGTACGACAGCTGCACCACGTCACCGGCCTGGGCGGGGGCGCCGTCGGTGAGGTGCTCGGTGCGGGTGCCGACCTGGCGGTGCACGTCGAGCCGGGGCTGGAGTCCCTTGCTGCGCGTGGGCTCCAGGACGCCGGGAGTGCCGCCGGTGCCCGTCCACGGATTGTGCGCCTCCTGCTCCTGGGACGACGCCCCCGGCCGGACGAGGACGAAGAGGGTCGCGGCGGCGAGCACCGGCACCAGGGCGGGCAGGAAGCGCCAGGAAGGGCGCGATGGCGAGGCCTCGGCGCGAGGCGCGGCGGGCGAGTCGGCGCGAGCGAAGCGGGCCTTCACCTCGCGGGCGACGCGGTCGGGGGGCAGGGCCTCCAGGGTGGCACGCGAGTCGGCCTCCAGGGCAGCGAGGCGCGCGGGGCCATCGGGTTCGCGGGACAGGCGGTCGCGGGCGGCGGCGAGCTCGTCCGGGGGCAGCTCCCCCAGGGCGATTCGCTCCAGCAGCCAGTCTGGGGTGCGGTGGGGGGACGTCATGCGGCCTCCAGCTCCTGCAGGACAGCGGACAGGGCCCGGAGGCGCTTGCGCACTCCGGACACGGACAGGCCCACTTCGCGGGCGGTCTCCTCCAGCGTCATGCCGTCCACCAGGTGGAGCACGGCGATGTCGCGGCTGGACGCGGGGACGCGGCCAAAGAGTCGGTCCAGCAGGCCCCGGGCGGCGGTGCGCGCCTCGGTGTCGCCGGACGCGGCGATCTTCAGCACCAGCTCATCGTCGCGGTCCTCGGGGCGCCGCTTGGCGCCGCGCAGGCGGTTGAGGCACACGCGGGTGGCAATCTGATGCAGCAGGCTGGAGGGCCCGGCGTCCTTCAGCGCGGCCTGGTAGCGCAGCAGTTGAACGAACACGTCATGCATGGCGTCCACGGCCTGTTCCTCGTCGCGCAGCAGGAAGCGGCAGCGCCGGAGCACCTGGGGGCCATAGCGTCGGTAATAGGCCTCCACATCGACGGACACCGCACGCGCCTCCCGGTTGGACCAGGGGAACACCGGTGCCCCGAAAACCTGTCACCGGCATTTTGACGAAAGCGGCGTGCCTACCCCGTTTCCCCCCACCCGGGCCACCCCGGGCCGGGAAAGGAAGCCAGCACGTCCGCCCGCCAGCCCTGACCTGGGCGAGCGGAGCACACC
>NZ_RAWR01000632.1:0-380 GCF_003986945.1 Corallococcus sp. AB018
CTCCATTTCCATGGAGCACACTTTGGCTTCAATTTCCCATTCACTCGGTAATGATTTTGAGCAACCAAATATACCACGTGAATCACAATGCGGCATGGAACGCGTTACCACTTTGACCCGAGTAAATCGACACTCGGGGCCCACCTAAAAAATAGACCGAACTTAGGAAAAAATTCTGGTTTTATCCAGAATTTTATAACCATTTCCAACATGAGTATGGATAGCATTTCATGGAAGCTGAAATGATTAGAAACTTCAGTGAAGTACCATATGGATGGCATTTCACAAGTATCTATCTTTGCTTTCAATGTGAAATATAAATTTGACTTTTCTAAGACAAAATGAGCAACAAAGGAAGAGAAAAACACAAACTACCTCTT
>NZ_RAWR01000633.1:0-353 GCF_003986945.1 Corallococcus sp. AB018
GTGTTCTACAACCGGAAGCGGCGCCACTCCGCCCTGGGCTACGTCAGCCCAGTGGAATACGAGCGGAGGGCCGCAACCAAGAGGCTGGCAGCGTAGTCAACCTGTCCACCGAACCGGAGCAGGCCCACCTGGCGCCAGCCAGCACCTTTGATTGGGGGCCCAGCCCCAACGTGCCGGAGGACCGGCCCGTCGGGTCGACTCATGAACACGAGATCAGGGACAGCCCCTAAGCCATCCGGGGTAAATCTTTGCCTAGGGAGGTAGCATCCACCGCTGCCCTGCAGGAGGGCAGGAGGAGCGGTGGATGAGCCGAAGCGGCAACCACCTCAAAGTGACGGTGCCACAGCGCCGAG
>NZ_RAWR01000634.1:0-352 GCF_003986945.1 Corallococcus sp. AB018
CCACGGGCGGAACGCCGCCCACGAAAGGCGCCACTGAAGGCACCTGTCCCGACGCAGGCCGAGCCGTCGCCGGAGCCACAGGCGGAACGCCGCCCACGGCAGGCGCCACCGAAGGAACCTGACCCGACGCAGGCCGAGCCGCCGCCGGAGCCACGGGCGGAACGCTGCCCACAGCCGGAGCCACCGAAGGAACCTGACCCGACGCGGGCCGAGCCGTCGCGGGAGCCACGGGCGGAACGCCGCCCACGGCAGGCGCCACTGAAGGCACCTGTCCCGACGCAGGCCGAGCCGTCGCCGGAGCCACGGGCGGAACGCTGCCCACGGCAGGCGCCACCGAAGGAACCTGACCCGA
>NZ_RAWR01000635.1:0-313 GCF_003986945.1 Corallococcus sp. AB018
CGCCGGCCAACGGCTCGACGGTGACGAACCCCACCAACGTGGTGGTGTCCGGCACGGCGGCGAACGCGACGTCCGTCACGTTTACGCTGGGCGGGCAGAGCTACGGCCCCGTCACGGTGACGGGCGGTAACTGGACGTACACGGTGCCCGGCCCGCTGGCCAATGGCTCACAGACGGTGTCGGCGGTGTCCACCAACGGCACCACGAACAGCACGGCCGCGACCAGCACCTTCACGGTGGCCGGTCCGACGGTGGCCATCACCGCGCCGGCCAACGGCTCGACGGTGACGAACCCCACCAACGTGGTGGTGTC
>NZ_RAWR01000636.1:0-297 GCF_003986945.1 Corallococcus sp. AB018
TCAAACAGCGCGTGTCGGCCAACCGGCAGTACTCGACGATGGAGCAGCACGTCGCCGCTGCCATCCGCTGGGTAGTGCGCCTTTCTCCCCAGGACGCCCTCCGCAAGGCGGGCTGCCTCGCCGAGGGATTCTGGCTGCGCGATTTGTTAGAGAACTTCTGGCGACCTACTTAGAGCGCCGATCAGGTTACGGCGAGGGAGCAGGCAGGCGATAGGGGATCGACGCGGGCTGGGGTCGCGTGCATAGGTCGCCACCTTCGGAGGTGGCTCATGGAACGCTGGAAGCCGACTGTGGAGC
>NZ_RAWR01000637.1:0-291 GCF_003986945.1 Corallococcus sp. AB018
ACACCACCACGTTGGTGGGGTTCGTCACCGTCGAGCCGTTGGCCGGCGCGGTGATGGCCACCGTCGGACCGGCCACCGTGAAGGTGCTGGTCGCGGCCGTGCTGTTCGTGGTGCCGTTGGTGGACACTGCCGACACCGTCTGCGAGCCATTGGCCAGCGGGCCGGGCACCGTGTACGTCCAGTTGCCGCCCGTCACCGTGACGGGGCCATAGCTCTGCCCACCCAGCGTGAACGTGACGGACGTCGCGTTCGCCGCCGTGCCAGACACCACCACGTTGGTGGGGTTCGTCA
>NZ_RAWR01000638.1:0-255 GCF_003986945.1 Corallococcus sp. AB018
ACAGCGCTAGCAACAGCCTCGGGTCCACCGCCGCACGACCCGCGTGATGGGGACGCGCACGGATAGCGCGCTCGAAGTCCGACATGTCCAGCGCTTCGACAGCCGCCCATACAGCGCGCACTGGATGATCTCGGTCAACCAACTGCTCGTAGGTCCGAGCCGCCAGCACCTGCGTCCGTTTCGGCCGGAGCACACGCACTCGCGGCCGTTTGCTCCCCGCCATGGCGATTCATGCTCGCACAGCAGCGCTTATGC
>NZ_RAWR01000639.1:0-253 GCF_003986945.1 Corallococcus sp. AB018
GTCTGCCCGCTGGCCTCGAAGGCTTCCGCGATGCGCGCCCACTCCGGCTTCTCCACCTGCTTCGCCATGCCCGGAAGCGTCCGCCGCGAACCGCTCCCCCGGCAATCCCTCACGGCACATCGTTGGCTGGGAGTAGCCCGGTTCCGTGGACACCCGAGATGTGATGGAAGGAGCACGGGATGTCCGCGAACGAGGAGAAGTCGAAGAAGGCCCGTCGGCCGCGCCGAGAGTTCTCGGTCGAGTACAAGGCCCA
>NZ_RAWR01000640.1:0-251 GCF_003986945.1 Corallococcus sp. AB018
CTCGGCGCTGTGGCACCGTCACTTTGAGGTGGTTGCCGCTTCGGCTCATCCACCGCTCCTCCTGCCCTCCTGCAGGGCAGCGGTGGATGCTACCTCCCTAGGCAAAGATTTACCCCGGATGGCTTAGCGCTGTGGGTGTACGGGCAGATGGAGGGCCTCTCCAGCGCTCACGCCATTGCGGCGAGGCTGCGTACGGACGTTGCGTATTGGTGGTTGTGCGGCGGCGTCAATGTGTCGGCGCATACGCTGTC
>NZ_RAWR01000641.1:0-249 GCF_003986945.1 Corallococcus sp. AB018
TCGGTGCATCCCCTGGGGTAGGCAATGGCCCCGCTTCAGTGCAACCCCACCTGCTGATGCTCGGCCGAGGGCACGACTGCTACCCTCGGCCGCAGTTCATCTTCTCTCGTTTAGGGACACCCCCTAGGACGTGTCCGCAAATAGTTCGAGTGGAGCCGGGTGTTAGGAGGGCATGAGCCGAGGAGAGCTGACGGACGCCCAATGGGAGCGGCTGGCAGGACTGCTGCCGCCCCAGAAACCCGCGCGGGG
>NZ_RAWR01000065.1:0-44037 GCF_003986945.1 Corallococcus sp. AB018
GGCCTTCGCCTCGGGGGCGGCCCGCCACAGGCGCCTGGCGGTCAGGGCCATGAACACGCCCATGGTGCCGTTGAGGTACAGCCACGCGACGTGGAGGTGCTGCTTCGCGGTCCAGAACCACACCATCAGGGCCAGGTTGAGGACGTAGACAAGCGCCACCACGCCCAGCGCGGAGAGGATGCCCGCCCGCCGCTTGAAGATGAGCAGCGCGATGGTGAGCGGGTTGAGGACCGTGAACAGCTCGTTCACGACGACGAACGGCATGGGCAGCGGATCCGCCGGATCATTCGCGAAGAGGCCGTACTTCGCCACGACGAGGATGTGGATCAGTGAGCCCACGGAGAAGCACACGAACCAGATGGCCAGGATGATGCGGTTGGGCCACGGTGAGCCCCCGCTGGATGTCGCGGATGTTTCAGTGGTCATGACTTGTCCTCCAGGGCCTCGCGCAACAGCGTGGCCACGTGCCGCACGTACGGCTCCTGCATGAGTTGATGGTGTCCCCCAGGGACGTCCTTCACGTCCAGTCCCCCCCGGACGAAGGGCTCCCAGCCGCGGTGGCGGGGCACCTCGGGGGTGGGGGTCCCTTCCGTGGCGGCGAGCAACAGCGCCGGTCCGTCGTAGGGGCCAGGCACGTAGCGGTCCATGGCGCGCAGGTTGGCCTGGTAGACGCGGAACAAGGCGCGCAATTGCTCGCGGCCCGTCGCTTCCTCCAGGAGTCCGGCCTGGACGCCCACGGCGAGGAGCGTCCCCAGCATGGCTTCGTCATCCATGCGCTCCAGGGCCTCGTTGGACACCGGCAGGGTCAGGGAGAAGGCCTGGGCCACCGTCAGGGCGAAGGCGACGCGTGTGCTGGCGTCGGGGTCTTTCCTGGGAGCGTCGCCGGGAGGCGCCCCGACGCCGGGGACGTAGGCGTCCAGCAGCGCCAGCAGCCCCACGGTCTGGCCTTGAGCGCGCAGCTGGCGGGCCATCTCGAAGGCGATGACGCCGCCGAGCGACCAGCCCGCGAGGCGGTACGGCCCTTCCGGCTGCTCCGAGCGAATGGCGGCCACATACAGGGTGGCCATCTCCTCCACGGTCTCCACCACGGCATGGCCGGCCTGGAGGCCGCGAGCCTGGAGGCCGAAGACAGGCTGCTGGGGCCCCAGGAGCCGCGCCAGCTCCGGGTAGGCGAGCACGTTGCCGCCACCCGGGTGGACGAGGAACAGGGGCCGGAGGCCCGCGTCGCCCTTCTCCAGCGGGACGAGCGGCGACCACGTCTCCGTCTCGGCGCGAAGCAGGTTGGCCAGGTCCTCCACGGTGGGGTGCTGGAAGAGCGCGGCCAGGGGGACATCGCGGCCCAGTTGTTCGCGCAGCGCGGCCATCAGGCGGACCGCGAGCAGCGAGTGGCCTCCCAGCGCGAAGAAGCTGGTGCGCACCCCGATGGGCTTCACGCCCAGGACCTCTTCCCACACCGCCACGAGCTGGGACTCCAGCGCGTCACGGGGTGCGACGAAGTTCTCGGCCTGGGACGTGGTGACGTCCAGGTCCGGCAGGGCCTTGCGGTCCACCTTGCCGTTGGAGTTGAGCGGCAGTGCCTCCAGCACCACCACCGCTCCGGGCACCATGTACTCCGGCAGCCGTTGGCGCAGGCTTGCCTTCAGGGCCTCCGCTTCCAGTGTCGCGTTGGCCTTCGGCGCCACGTACGCCACGAGCCGCTTCTCCGCGCCCTCCCCCTTCGCCACCACCACCGCGTCCTTCACCGTCTCCTGCTGGCGCAGTGCGGACTCCACTTCGCCCAGCTCGATGCGGAAGCCTCGCACCTTCACCTGGAAGTCCACCCGGCCCAGGTACTCCAGCACTCCATTCGCGCGGTACCGCACGCGGTCCCCCGTGCGGTACATCCGGCTGCCTTCGGGGCCGTAGACTTCCGGCAGGAACTTCTCCGCCGTCAGATCCGGCCTCAGCAGGTAGCCGCGTGCCTGGCCTTCGCCTGCCAGGAACAACTCTCCCGCGACGCCCACCGGCACTGGCTGGAGGTACTTGTCCAGCACGTACGCACGCGTGTTGGTCAGCGGCCGGCCGATGTTCGGCACCTCATTCCGCCCCACCAGCGACCACGTCGAGTACGTCGTGTCTTCCGACGGGCCATACAGGTTGTACAGCTTGCGCACCGTGGGGATGCCGTAGACGCCCTTCGCCAGTGTCTCCGGCAAGGCTTCACCGGCGAGGTTGATGACCTGCACCGACGGCGGCACTGCGTTCAGCCGCGCCAACTGCGCCATCGCAGACGGCACCGTGTTGATGAGCGTGACGTCCACCTCCGGCTTCTCCTCCACCAGGTGCAGGGCATTGCGCACCACCACCACGCTGCCGCCCCTCACCAGCGGCGCGAAGAGTTCGAAGACGGAGAGGTCGAAGTTCAGGCTCGTTGCCGCGAGCACTGCCTTCGTCTCTTCTTCGGTGAACGTCTCCGTTGCCCACGACAGGAAGGCCACCGCGTTCCGGTGCGTCACCGCGACGCCCTTCGGACGGCCCGTGCTTCCCGACGTGTAGATGAGGTACGCCACGTTCTCCGGGCGCAGATCTGCTTCCGGTGCCTCCTTGGGCTCCGTGGCCAACGTCGCGTCCGTGTCCAGGCAGACCGCCTGCGCCCTGAAAGCGGGCAACGACTCCAGCAGGTGCGAGTGCGCCACCAGTGCCGGACCCTGCGCGTCCTCCAGCAGCCAGCCCAGGCGCTCCTTCGGATAGCTCGGGTCCAACGGTACGTACGCGCCGCCGGCCTTGAGGATGCCCAGCGTCCCCACCACCACGTCCGCCGTACGCTCCACGCACAGGCCCACTCGGGACTCGGGACCCACGCCCAGCTTGCGCAGCCGGTGCGCCAGCTGGTTCGCCTTCGCCTCCACCTCCCGGTACGTCAGCCGCTGCTTGCCGCTCACCACCGCCACGGCATCCGGCGTGCGCTTCGCTTGTGCCTCGAAGAGCTGGGGAATCGTCGCGGCGCGGTCGTACTCCGACTGCTGCTGGTTCCACGTCACCAGCACCTGCTGGCGCTCCGCCGGAGTGAGTAGGGGCAACTGGCCCACCGCTGTTTCCGGCTTCGCCACCACGCCTTCCAGCAGCATGTGCAGGTGCTCCACCATCCGGCGCACCGTCGCTGCTTCGAACAGATCGGTGCTGTATTCCAGCGTTCCGCTCAGGCCCTCCGCGGTCTCCACGAAGAAGACGCTCAGGTCGAACTTCGACGTTCCGCCCGCGATCTCCACAGGCCTGAGCGTCATGCCGGGCAGCCGGGCTTCACCCACGGGCACGTTCTGGAGCGCCAGCAGTGTCTGGAACAGCGGCGTGTGGCTGCGGCTGCGCTCGGGCTGGAGCGCCTCCACCAGCTTCTCGAACGGCACCTCCTGGTGTTCCTGCGCCTCCAGAACCGTCTCACGCACCTGCTGGAGCAGGCCCCGGAAGCTGGGGTCTCCGGACAGGTCCGTGCGCAGCACCAGCGTGTTGACGAAGAAGCCGATGAGGCCCTCCACCTCCGCGCGTGTGCGGCCCGCGATGGGCGAACCCACGCTGATGTCCTGCTGGCCGCTGTAGCGCGACAGCAGGACCTGCCAACCCGCCAGCAGCACCATGTACAGCGAGGCCCCTTCACGCTGCGCGAGGCCACGGAGGCCCTGGGCCAGCGATTGCGGCCAGAGGAAGTTCTGGGTCGCTCCCGCGGTTCCTCGCACCGCGGGACGCGGACGGTCCGTGGGCAACTCCAGCACTGGCGGCGCACCGGAGAGCTTCTGCTTCCAGTAGTCCACCTCCCGCTGGAGCGTCGCGCCCTGCAACCCGCCGCGCTGCCAGGCCGCGTAGTCCGCGTACTGCACGGGCAACTCCGGCAGCGGCGAGGGCTGGCCCTGCACGAACGCCGCGTAGAGCGCGCCGACCTCGCGGACCAACACGCCGAGCGACCATCCGTCCGACACGATGTGGTGCATCGTGACGACGAGCACGTGTTCGCGCGCGTCGAGCTTCAGCAGGAGCGCTCTGAGGAGCGGACCGTGTGCGAGCTCGAAGGGCCTCAGCACCTCTTGCTCCACACGCTTGCGAAGCGCGGCGGTGTTCGACGTCAGGCCATCCACCGCCAGCGTGAAGGCGCTATCGGACGTGGTCCGTTGCTCCGGCTCGGGGTTGCCCGCGACGAACGTTGTCCGCAGGGCCTCGTGACGGCGCACGACCTCACGCAGGGCCCGGTCCAGGACCTCCACGTTCAGGTCGCCTTCCAGCCGTACCGCGATGGGTACGTTGTAGAGCGCCGTGCCCGGCTCCAGCTGATCGATGAACCACAGGCGCTGCTGCGCGAACGACAGTGGCAGCGCTGCGTCTCGTGACACGGGCACGATGGCCGGTGCCTTCGCGCGTCCGGCCTTCTCCAGCCGCCGGGCGAGAGCTTCCACCGTGGGCGCTTCGAACAACGCGCGCAGCGGCAACTCCGATCCCGTCTCCGCGCGCACCCGCGACACCACCTGTGTCGCCAGCAGGGAGTGGCCACCCAGCGCGAAGAAGTCGTCCTTCACGCCGACCTGGGGGACTCGCAGCACCTCCGCCCAGATGGCAGCCAGCTTCGCTTCCACTTCCGTGCGGGGCGCTTCGTACGTGTTGCCGGACTTCTGGGCCTCTGGCTCCGGCAGGGCCTTGCGGTCCACCTTGCCGTTGGAGTTGAGCGGCAGTGCCTCCAGCACCACCACCGCTCCGGGCACCATGTACTCCGGCAACCGTTGGCGCAGACTTGCCTTCAGCGACTCCGCTTCCAACGTCGCGCCGGCCTTCGGCGCCACGTACGCCACGAGGCGCTTCTCCGCGCCCTCCCCCTTCGCCACCACCACCGCTTCCTTCACCGACTCCTGTTGACGCAGGGCTGCTTCGACTTCGCCCAGCTCGATACGGAAGCCTCGCACCTTCACCTGGAAGTCCACCCGGCCCAGGTACTCCAGCACTCCGTCCGCCCGGTACCGCACCCGGTCTCCCGTGCGGTACATCCGGCTGCCTTCCGGGCCGTAGACTTCCGGCAGGAACTTCTCCGCCGTCAGCTCCGGCCTCAGCAGGTAGCCGCGCGCCTGGCCTTCGCCCGCCAGGAACAGCTCGCCCGCGACGCCCACCGGCACCGGCTGCAGATACTTGTCCAGCACGTACGCCCGCGTGTTGGTCAGCGGCCGGCCGATGTTCGGCACCTCTGCGCGCCCCACCAGCGACCACGTCGAGTACGTCGTGTCTTCCGACGGCCCATACAGGTTGTAGAGCTTCCTCACCGTGGGGATGCCGTAGACCCCCTTCGCCAACGTCTCCGGCAACGCTTCACCGGCGAGGTTGATGACCTGCACTGACGGCGGCACTGCGTTCAGCCGCACCAACTGCGCCATCGCCGACGGCACCGTATTGATGAGCGTGACGTCCGCTTCTGGCTTCTCCTCCGCCAGGTGCAGGGCGTTGCGCACCACCACCACGCTGCCGCCTCGCACCAACGGCGCGAAGAGTTCGAAGACGGAGAGGTCGAAGTTCAGGCTCGTCGCCGCGAGCACCGCCTTCGTCTCCTCTTCCGTGAACGTCTCCGTTGCCCACGCGAGGAAGGCCGCCGCGTTCCGGTGCGTCACCGCCACGCCCTTCGGACGGCCCGTGCTTCCCGACGTGTAGATGAGGTACGCCACGTTCTCCGGGCGCAGTTCTGCTTCCGGTGCCTCCTTGGGCTCCGTCGCCAATGCCGCGTCCGTGTCCAGGCAGACCGCCTGCGCCCTGAAGGCGGGCAGCGACTCCAATAGGTGCGAGTGCGCGACCAACGCCGGGCCCTGCGCATCCTCCAGCAGCCAGCCCAGTCGCTCCTTCGGGTAGCTCGGATCCAACGGTACGTACGCGCCGCCGGCCTTGAGGATGCCCAGCGTGCCCACCACGACGTCCGCCGTACGCTCCACGCACAGGCCCACTCGGGACTCGGGGCCCACTCCCAGCTTGCGCAGCCGGTGCGCCAACTGGTTCGCCTTCGCCTCCACCTCCCGGTACGTCAGCCGCTGCTTGCCGCTCACCACCGCCACGGCATCCGGCGTGCGCTTCGCCTGCGCCTCGAAGAGCGCCGGAATCGTCGCGTCCCGGTCGTACTCCGCCTGCTGCTGGTTCCACGTCACCAGCACCTGCTGACGCTCCACGGGCGTGAGCAGGGACAGCCGTCCCACCGCTGCGTCCGGCTTTGACACCACGCCTTCCAGCAGCATGCGCAGGTGCTCCACCATCCGGCGCATCGTCGTCGCTTCGAACAGGTCGGTGCTGTACTCCACCGCTCCGGCCAGCCCGTCCGGCGTCTCCGTGAAGAAGAGGCTCAGGTCGAACTTCGACGTGCGGCCCTCGAGACTCATGGGCTTGAGCACCAGCCCTGGGAGATGAGACTCCTCGATGGGCACGTTCTGGAGCGACATCAACGTCTGGAACAGCGGCGTGTGGCTCAGGCTGCGCTCCGGATGCAGCGCTTCCACCAGCTTCTCGAACGGCACGTCCTGGTGCTCGTACGCCCCCAGCACCATCTCCCGCACCTGCGCGAGCAGCGCGCGGAAAGACACCTCTCCATCGACCTGGGTGCGCAGCACCAGCGTGTTGACGAAGAAGCCGATGAGGCCCTCCACCTCCGCGCGCGTTCGTCCCGCGATAGGGGAACCCACGCTGATGTCCGCCTGCCCCGAGTAGCGCGACAGCAGCACCTGCCACCCGGCCAGCAGCACCATGAACAGCGACGCGCCTTCACTTCGAGCCAGGGCGCCCAACCGCTGGGACAGCTCCAGCGGCAGCATGAAGCCCAGCGTCGAGCCGGCGTTCGTGCGCACCGCCGGACGCGGACGGTCCGTCGGCAACTCCAGCACCGGCGGTGCTCCCGTCAGCGACTGCTTCCAGTAGTCCACCTCGCGCGCCAGGGTTTCATCCCGCAGCCAGTCGCGCTGCCAGGCCGCGTAGTCCGCGTACTGCACCGGCAGCGGCGGCAGTGCCAACGCCAGGCCGTTCGCCCGCGCGGTGTACAGCGCCCCCAGCTCGCGGAGCAGAACGCCCACGGACCAGCCGTCCGACACGGCGTGGTGCATCGTGATCACGAGCAGGTGGTCGCGTGCATCCATCCGCACCATCAGCGCCCGCAGGAGCGGTCCACGCATCAGGTCGAAGGGCTTCGCCAACTCCTCCAGCACCCGCTGACGGGCCACGTCCTCCCGTTCAGGCCCGGAGCCCGTCAGGTCCATGATGTTCAACGGCACGTCCACGGACGCGTGGATGCGCTGAACGGGCTGGCCTGCCTCCTCTTCGAACGTCGTGCGCAGGGCTTCGTGCCGTTGCACGACCTCCCGCAGGGCCTGCTCCAGCGCAGCGGCGTCCAGGTCGCCCTCCAGCCGCACCACGGTGGGCACGTTGTAGAGCGGGCTGCCCGGCTCCAGCTGGTCGATGAACCACAACCGCTGCTGCGCGAAGGACAGCGGCAGCGACGCCGGACGCGCTCCGGCGCTCAGCGTGGGCACGCCGGAGCGTCCCAGTTGCTCGATCCGCTGCGCCAGCGCCTCCACCGTGGGCGCTTCGAACAGCAGGCGCAGCGGCATCTCCACGCCCAGCGACGTGCGGATGCGCGACACCACCTGCGTCGCCAGCAGCGAGTGTCCGCCCAGCGCGAAGAAGTTGTCCTTCACGCCCACGCGCTGCAGGCGCAGCACCTCCGCCCAGATGGACGCGAGCTTCGCCTCCGTCACGGTGCGCGGGGCCACGTAGGCGTCGCCCCCTCGGGCGGCCTCCGGCTCCGGTAGCGCCCTGCGGTCCACCTTGCCGTTCGCGTTGAGCGGCAGGGCGTCCAGCACCATCAGCGCCCCCGGTACCATGTACTCGGGCATCCCCTGGCGCAGGCCCGTGCGCAGCGTGTCCACGTCCAGCGCGTGGCCTTCCTTCGCCACGACGTAGCCCACCAGCCGCTTGTCGGCGCCGTCGCCCCGAACCAACACCACGGCCTCGCTCACGCCCGGCTGCCGCGCCAGCGCGGTTTCGACCTCGCCCAGTTCGATGCGGAAGCCGCGCACCTTCACCTGGGAGTCCAGGCGGCCGATGAAGTCCAGCTGTCCGTCCGCACGCCAGCGCACGACGTCGCCCGTCCGGTAGAGCCGGGCGCCCGCTTCACCCGAGAAGGCGTCCGGCACGAAGCGCTCGGCGGTGAGTCCCGGACGTCCCGCGTAGCCACGCGCCACGCCCACGCCGCCGATGTGCAACTCGCCGCGCACGCCCACGGGCACCGGCTGCCCGTGCGGGTCCAATACGTAGACGCGCACGTTCGCCAGCGGCATGCCGATGGACGGCACGTTTCCATCCGCCACCACCTCGCCCAGCGTGGCGATGACGGTGGCTTCCGTCGGGCCGTATGTATTGAGCAGGCGCCGACCCGGAGCCCACCGCGCAGCGACGTCCGCGGGCAGGGCCTCACCGCCGGAGATGACGGTGCGTACATTGGGGAGCCCCTCGGAGGAGGTGGCCGCCAACGCCGCGGGGGTGAGGCTGACGACGCTCAACTCCTGCTCACGCAGCAGCACGGGCAGCGGCGCGCCCGGCATCAACTTCTCCAGCGGGGCGAGCACCAGCGTGGCGCCGTTGCAGAGCGTGGTGAAGATCTCCTCCACCGACAGGTCGAAGCTGAGGCTGGCGAACTGAAGCACTCGGCTGCCAGGGCCGATGCCGTACGCCACCGCTTCGTGGGTGACCAGGTTGGCCACGCCGCGGTGCTCCACCGCCGTGCCCTTCGGCGTCCCCGTGCTGCCCGAGGTGTAGAGCAGGTACGCCATGTTCGCGGGCGTCACGCCCGTCACGGGCGCATTCGTCGGCTCCTCGGCCAGCGATTCGCGCTCGGTGTCCAAGCAGAGAGCGCGCGCATGCAGGGCCTCCGGGAAACGGGCCACCAGTGGCTGCTGGGTGACGAGCACCTGCGCCGCACTGTCCTCCAGCATGAACGCCAGGCGCTCCCGGGGCAGGAGCGGATCCACGGGCACCCAGGCGCCACCGGCCTTCAGGATGCCGAGCAGGCCCATGACGATGTCGAGGGAGCGCTCGACGCTGAGCGCGACGCGGACCTCCGGTCCCACGCCACGACGGCGCAGGGCATGGGCGAGCTGATTGGCGTGCGCGTCGAGCTGCGCGTACGTCAGTTGCGTTCCCTCGAAGACAGCAGCCACGGCATCTGGCGCGCGACGGACCTGCGCCTCGAAGAGCGCATGCAGGCTGGACTCGGGGAAGGGCGCGCGCGTGGCGTTCCACTCCACCAGCATTTCGCGGCGCTCGGCGCCGGTCAGCAGGGGCAGTCGGGCCACTCTCGTGTCCGGGCGCGCGACCGCGCCTTCGAGCAGCATGAGCAGGTGCGTGACCATCCGCTGGACGGTGCCCGCGTCGAACAGCTCCGTGCTGTACTCCATCGTGCCGGAGAGGCCCTGAGGCAGCTCCATGAACGACACGCTCAGGTCGAACTGCGCGATGGGGCTCTCCACGTTCACCGGCTGGAGCACCACGTCCGGCAGCCGCAGCTCGCCCATCGGCATGTTCTGGAGGGCGAGCATCGTCTGGAACAGCGGCGTGTGGCTGCGGCTGCGCTCGGGCTGGAGGACCTCCACCAGCTTCTCGAACGGGACCTCCTGGTGCTCGTACGCATCCAGCACCGTTTCACGCACCTGGGAGAGCAACTGCCGGAAGGACAGGGCGCCGTCCACGTTCGCGCGCAGCACGAGCGTGTTGACGAAGAAGCCGATGAGCCCCTCCAGCTCCGCGCGCATGCGGCCCGCGATGGGTGAACCCACGCTGATGTCCTGCTGGCCGCTGTAGCGAGCCATCAGCACCTGCCACCCCGACAGCAGCACCATGTACAGAGAGGCCCCTTCCCGCTGGGCCAGCGCCTTGAGCGCTCCCGTCAACGACCGGGACAGGGTGAAGGCGTACTTCGCGCCCGCGATGCCCCGCTCGGGCGGACGCGGGCGGTCCGTGGGCAGCTCCAGCACCGGCGGCGCGCCGGCGAGCTTCCGCTTCCAGTAGTCCACCTGCCGCGCGAGGACTTCTCCCTGGAGCCGGCCGCGTTGCCAGGACGCGTAGCGCGCGTACTGCACGGGCAGCTCGGGCAGAGGGGACGGCTGCCCCGAGGAGAAGGCCGCGTAGAGCGCGCCCACCTCGCGGATCAACACGCCCAGCGACCAGCCGTCCGACACGATGTGGTGCATCGTCACCACGAGGACGCTCTCGCGCTCCCCGAGCGTGAACAGCCGGGTGCGGATCAACGGCCCACGGCCCAGGTCGAAGGGGCGGAGCATCTCCTGCTCCACCTGCCGGTGGGCCTCCGTCTCGCGGCGGGCTTCGTCGATGGACCGCAGGTCCTCCCGGCCCAGCTCCAGTGACAGGGTGGGCTGGATGACCTGGATGGCCTGACCGCCGCGCTCCTCGAAGGTGGTCCGCAGGGCTTCGTGACGGCGCACGACCTCGTTCAGGGCCCGCTCCAGGGCCGCGACATCCAGCGCGCCCATCAGCCGCACCGCCACGGGCAGGTTGTAGAGCGCCGTACCCGGCTCCAACTGGTCGATGAACCACAGGCGCTGCTGCGCGAACGACAGCGGCGGCGTCGTGCCCATCAACGAGTCGCCCGGCATCGAGCTCTGGCCGCGGCCCGCCGTCCCCATCCGTTGGGCCAGGGCCTCGAGCGTGGGAGCCTCGAACAACGCGCGCAGCGGCAACTCCACGCCGGTCTCCGTGCGGATGCGCGACACCACCTGCGTCACCAGCAGCGAGTGGCCTCCGAGCGCGAAGAAGTCGTCCTTCACGCCCACCTGGGGGACTCGCAGCACTTCCGCCCAGATGGCCGCCAGCTTCGCTTCCGTCTCCGTGCGCGGGGCCACGTACGTGCGGGTGGAGGTCGGTGCCTCCGGCTCCGGCAGGGCCTTGCGGTCCACCTTGCCGTTGGAGTTGAGCGGCAGTGCCTCCAGCACCACCACCGCCCCAGGCACCATGTACTCCGGCAGCCGCTGACGCAGGCTTGCCTTCAGCGACTCCGCTTCCAACGTCGCGCCGGCCTTCGGCGCCACGTACGCCACGAGGCGCTTCTCCGCGCCCTCCCCCTTCGCCACCACCACTGCTTCCTTCACTGCCTCTTGCTGGCGCAGCGCAGACTCCACTTCGCCCAGCTCGATGCGGAAGCCTCGCACCTTCACCTGGAAGTCCACTCGGCCCAGGTACTCCAGCACTCCGTCCGCCCGGTACCGCACCCGGTCCCCCGTGCGGTACATCCGGCTGCCTTCCGGGCCGTAGACTTCCGGCAGGAACTTCTCCGCCGTCAGCTCCGGCCTCAGCAGGTAGCCGCGCGCCTGGCCTTCGCCCGCCAGGAACAGCTCGCCCGCGACGCCCACCGGCACCGGCTGCAGGTGCTTGTCCAGCACGTAGGCCCGCGTGTTGGTCAGCGGCCGGCCGATGTTCGGCACCTCTGCGCGCCCCACCAGCGACCACGTCGAGTACGTCGTGTCTTCCGACGGGCCGTACAGGTTGTAGAGCTTCCTCACCGTGGGGATGCCGTAGACCCCCTTCGCCAACGTCTCCGGCAACGCTTCACCGGCGAGATTGATGACCTGCACTGACGGCGGCACTGCGTTCAGCCGCACCAACTGCGCCATCGCAGACGGCACCGTGTTGATGAGGGTGACGTCCGCCTCCGGCTTCTCCTCCGCCAGGTGCAGGGCATTGCGCACCACCACCACGCTGCCGCCTCGCACCAGCGGCGCGAAGAGTTCGAACACCGAGAGGTCGAAGTTCAGGCTCGTCGCCGCGAGTACCGCCTTCGTCTCCTCCTCCGTGAACGTCTCCGTTGCCCACGCGAGGAAGGCCACCGCGTTCCGGTGCGTCACCGCCACGCCCTTCGGACGGCCCGTGCTTCCCGACGTGTAGATGAGGTACGCCACGTTCTCCGGGCGCAGTTCTGCTTCCGGTGCCTCCTTGGGCTCCGTCGCCAATGCCGCGTCCGTGTCCAGGCAGACCGCCTGCGCCCTGAAGGCGGGCAGCGACTCCAATAGGTGCGAGTGCGCGACCAACGCCGGGCCTTGCGCATCCTCCAGCAGCCAGCCCAGACGTTCCTTCGGGTAGCTCGGATCCAACGGCACGTACGCGCCGCCGGCCTTGAGGATGCCCAGCGTCCCCACCACCACGTCCGCCGTGCGCTCCACGCACAGGCCCACTCGCGACTCCGGACCCACGCCCAGCTTGCGCAGCCGGTGTGCCAGCTGGTTCGCCTTCGCCTCCACCTCCCGGTACGTCAGTTGCTGCTTGCCGCTCACCACGGCCACGGCATCCGGCGTGCGCTTCGCCTGCGCCTCGAAGAGCGCCGGAATCGTCGCGTTCCGGTCGTACTCCGCCTGCTGCTGGTTCCACGTCACCAACACCTGCTGGCGCTCCGCTTCAGTCAGCATGGGCAGCTGGCCCACCGCTGCGTCCGGCTTCGCCACCATGCCTTCCAGCAGCATGCGCAGGTGATCCACCATCCGGCGCACCGTCGCTGCTTCGAACAGGTCAGTGCTGTACTCCACCGCTCCGGCCAGCCCGTCCGGTGTCTCCGTGAAGAAGAGGCTCAGGTCGAACTTCGACGTGCGGCCTTCGTAGGGCACAGGCTTGAGAACCAGGCCGGGGAGTCTGGACTCCTCGATGGGCACGTTCTGGAGCGACATCGACGTCTGGAACAGCGGCGTGTGGCTCAGGCTGCGCTCGGGCTGCAGCGCCTCCACCAGCTTTTCGAAGGGCACGTCCTGGTGCTCGTACGCGCCCAGGACCGTTCCCCTCACCTGCTTCAGCAGCTCACGGAAGGACGCCTCTCCGTCGACCTGGGTGCGCAGCACCAGCGTGTTGACGAAGAAGCCGATGAGCCCTTCGACCTCCGCGCGCGTCCGGCCCGCGATGGGCGAACCCACGCTGATGTCCGTCTGCCCCGAGTAGCGCGACAGCAGCACCTGCCACCCGGCCAGCAGCGCCATGAACAGCGAGGCGCCCTCCTGCAGGGCCAGCGCGCTCAACCGCTGGGACAGATCCAGCGGCAGCATGAAGCCCAGCGTCGTGCCGACGTTGGTGCGCACCGCCGGACGCGGACGGTCCGTCGGCAGCTCCAGCACCGGCGGCGCCCCCATCAACGACTGCTTCCAGTAGTCCACCTCGCGCGCCAGGGCCTCGTCCCGCAGCCAGTCACGCTGCCAGGCCGCGTAGTCCCCGTACTGCACGGGCAGCTCTGGCAAGGGTGACGGCTGCCCCGAGGAGAAGGCCGCGTACAGCGCGCCCACTTCGCGGATCAACACGCCCAGCGACCAGCCGTCCGACACGATGTGGTGCATCGAGACGACCAGCGCGTGCTCCCGATTGCCCAACTTCAGCAGGAGCGCTCGAAGCAGCGGACCGCGCGACAGGTCGAACGGCTTCAACATCTCCTGTTCAATCCGCTGCCGTGCAGCTGACTCGGACACCTCCACCCGCTCCAGGTGCAGTGCCAGGTCCGAATGGATGACCTGGAGGGGCTGACCGTCCTGCACCTCGAAGGTCGTGCGCAGGGCCTCGTGACGGTTCACGACCTCACGCAGGGCGCGCTCCAGGACGCCCACGTCCAGGTCACCTTCCAGCCGCAGTGCCACGGGCATGTTGTAGAGCGCGGTGCCCGGCTCCATCTGGTCGATGAACCACAACCGCTGCTGCGCGAACGACAGCGGTCGGGCGGCGGCCCCCAGCCTGCGCTTCATCGCCGTCTTGCTCGAGGACGCGGCTTTCTCCAGCTGATGGGCGAGCGACTCCACCGTGCGCGATTCGAACAGCGCGCGCAGCGGCAGCTCCGCGCCCATCTCCGCGCGCACTCGCGACACCACCTGCGTCGCCAGCAGGGAGTGGCCACCCAGCGCGAAGAAATCGTCCTTCACGCCCACCTGAGGCACCCGCAGCACCTCCGCCCAGATGGCCGCGAGCCTTGCTTCCGCATCCGTGCGCGGAGCCTCGTAGGTACTTCCGGCCTTTTGAGCATCCGGCTCCGGCAGGGCCTTGCGGTCCACCTTGCCGTTGGAATTGAGCGGCAGTGCGTCCAGCACCACCACTGCTCCGGGCACCATGTACTCCGGCAAGCGCTGACGCAGGCTCGCCTTCAGCGACTCCGCTTCCAGCGTCGCGCCGGCCTTCGGGGCCACGTACGCCACGAGGCGCTTCTCCGCCCCCTCCCCCTTCGCCACCACCACTGCGTCCTTCACCGTCTCCTGCTGGCGCAGCGCGGACTCCACTTCGCCCAGCTCGATGCGGAAGCCTCGCACCTTCACCTGGAAGTCCACCCGGCCCAGGTACTCCAGCACTCCGTCCGCGCGGTACCGCACCCGGTCTCCCGTGCGGTACATGCGGCTGCCTTCCGGGCCGTACACCTCCGGCAGGAACTTCTCCGCCGTCAGCTCCGGCCTCAGCAGGTAGCCGCGCGCCTGGCCTTCTCCCGCCAGGAACAGCTCTCCCGCCACGCCCACCGGCACCGGCTGCAGGTACTTGTCCAGCACGTATGCCCGCGTGTTGGTGAGCGGCCGGCCGATGTTCGGCACTTCATTCCGCCCCACCAGCGACCACGTCGAGTACGTCGTGTCTTCCGACGGGCCGTACAGGTTGTACAGCTTCTGCACCGTGGGGATGCCGTAGACGCCCTTCGCCAGCGTCTCGGGCAGTGCCTCGCCAGCGAGATTCACTACGCGCACCGACGGCGGCACGGCGTTCAGCCGCACCAACTGCGCCATCGCCGACGGCACCGTGTTGATGAGCGTGACGTCCGCCTCCGGCTTCTCCTCCGCCAGGTGCAGAGCATTGCGCACCACCACCACGCTGCCGCCTCGCACCAGCGGCGTGAACAGCTCGAACACCGAGAGGTCGAAGTTCAGGCTCGTTGCCGCGAGCACCGCCTTCGTCTCCTCCTCCGTGAACGTCTCCGTTGCCCACGCGAGGAAAGCCACCGCGTTCCGGTGCGTCACCGCGACGCCCTTCGGACGGCCCGTGCTTCCCGACGTGTAGATGAGGTACGCCACATTCTCCGGGCGCACCTCCGGCGTCAGCGGGCAGCAGGACTCTTCCGCCCACTCCTCTTCACGGTCCAGGCACACCGCCTGAGCGCTGAAGGCAGGCAGTGACTCCAAGAGGTGCGAGTGCGCCACCAGCGCCGGGCCCTGCGCATCCTCCAGCAGCCAGCCCAAGCGCTCCTTCGGGTAGCTCGGATCCAACGGCACGTAGGCGCCGCCCGCCTTCAGGATGCCCAGCGTGCCCACCACCACGTCGGCTGTGCGCTCCACGCACAGGCCCACTCGCGACTCCGGGCCCACTCCCAGCCTGCGCAGCCGGTGCGCCAGCTGGTTCGCCTTCGCCTCCACCTCCCGGTACGTCAGCCGCTGCTTGCCGCTCACCACGGCCACCGCATCCGACGTGCGCTTCGCTTGTGCCTCGAAGAGCTGGGGAATCGTCGCGTCGCGCGCGTACTCCGCCTGCTGCTGGTTCCACGTCACCAGCACCTGCTGGCGCTCCGCTTCCATCAGCATGGGCAACTGGCCCACCGCTGCGTCCGGCTTCGCCACCATGCCTTCCAGCAGCACCCGCAGGTGCTCCACCATCCGGCGCACCGTCGCTGCTTCGAACAGGTCGGTGCTGTACTCCACCGCGCCCGTCAGCCCGTCTGGCGTCTCCATGAAGAAGAGGCTCAGGTCGAACTTCGACGTCCGGCCTTCGTAGGCCACGGGCTTGAGCGTCAAGCCCGGCAGTCGCGTTTCGCTCTCAGGCAGGTTCTGGAGCGCCAGGAACACCTGGAACAACGGCGTGTGACGCCGGTCGCGCTCGGGCTGGAGCGCCTCCACCAGCTTCTCGAAGGGCACGTCCTGGTGCTCGTACGCGCCCAGCACCGTCTCCCGCACCTGCGTGAGCAGCGCCCGGAAGGACTGGCCTCCATCCACCTGGGCGCGCAGCACCAGCGTGTTGACGAAGAAGCCGATGAGGCCCTCCACCTCCGCGCGCGTGCGGCCCGCGATGGGCGAACCCACGCTGATGTCGTCCTGCCCCGAGTACCTCGACAGCAGGACCTGCCAACCCGCAAGCAGCGCCATGTACAGCGACGCACCTTCCCGCTGGGCCAGCGCCTTGAGGTCCCCCGTCAGCGACCGGGACAAGGGGAAGGAGTACGTCGCTCCCGCGCTGCCACGCACCGGCGGACGGGGATGGTCCGTGGGCAACTCCAGCACCGGCGGCGCGCCAACGAGCTTCCGCTTCCAGTAGTCCACCTCCCGCTGGAGCGTCGCGCCCTGCAACCCGTCGCGCTGCCAGGCCGCGTAGTCCGCGTACTGCACAGGGAGCTCTGGCAGCGGCGACGGACGGCCTTCCGCGAAGGCCGCGTACAGCGCGCCCACCTCCCGGATCAGCACGCCCAGCGACCAGCCGTCCGACACGATGTGATGCATCGTGACGACCAACACGTGCTCCGCGCCTCCCAGCGTCAGCAGGAGTGCCCGGATCAGCGGACCGCGCGACAGGTCGAACGGCTTCAACATCTCCTGCTCAATCCGCTGCCGCGCATCCCCCGAGGACACCTCCACCCGCTCCAGATGCAGGGTCATGTCCGAGTGGATGACCTGGAGGGACTGACCATCCTTCTCCGCGAACGTCGTCCGCAGCGCTTCATGGCGCCGCACCACTTCGCGCAGCCCCCGTTCCAGGACGTCCTGGCGCAGCGCCCCCTCCAGCCGCACCGCGACGGGCACGTTGTAGAGCGCCGTCCCCGGCTCCAGCTGGTCGATGAACCACAACCGCTGCTGCGCGAACGACAGCGGCCGGGCGGCATCCCCCAGCCTGCGCTCCATCGTGTTCTTGCCAGAGAACGCGGTCTGCCCCAGCTGACGAGCGAGCGACTCCACCGTTCGCGCTTCGAACAGCGCACGCAGCGGCAGCTCCGCGCCCGTCTCCGCGCGAACTCGCGACACGACTTGTGTCGCGAGCAGCGAGTGTCCGCCCAGCGCGAAGAAGTCGTCCTTCACGCCCACCCGAGGGACGCGCAGCACTTCCGCCCAGATGGCCGCCAGCTTCGCTTCCGTCTCCGTGCGCGGGGCTGCGTAGGTGATGATGGCTGCCGGCGCCTCCGGATCCGGCAGGGCTTTGCGGTCCACCTTGCCGTTGGAGTTGAGCGGCAGTGCCTCCAACACCACCACCGCTCCGGGCACCATGTACTCCGGCAACCGTTGGCGCAGACTTGCCTTCAGCGACTCCGCTTCCAACGTCGCGCCGGCCTTCGGCGCCACGTACGCCACGAGCCGCTTCTCCGCGCCCTCCCCCTTCGCCACCACCACCGCTTCCTTCACGGACTCCTGTTGACGCAGGGCTGCTTCGACTTCGCCCAGCTCGATGCGGAAGCCTCGCACCTTCACCTGGAAGTCCACTCGGCCCAGGTACTCCAGCACTCCGTCCGCGCGGTACCGCACCCGGTCTCCCGTGCGGTACATGCGGCTGCCTTCGGGGCCGTACACCTCCGGCAGGAACTTCTCCGCCGTCAGCTCCGGCCTCAGCAGGTAGCCGCGCGCCTGGCCTTCGCCTGCCAGGAACAACTCTCCCGCTACGCCCGCCGGTACCGGCTGCAGGTACTTGTCCAGCACGTACGCCCGCGTGTTGGTGAGCGGCCGGCCGATGTTCGGCACCTCTGCGCGCCCCACCAGTGACCACGTCGAGTACGTCGTGTCTTCCGACGGGCCGTACAAGTTGTAGAGCTTCTGAACCGTTGGCACCGCGTACACGGCCCTTGCCAGCGTCTCGGGCAGCGCTTCGCCAGCGAGATTCACTACGCGCACCGACGGCGGCACCGCTTTCAGCCGCACCAACTGCGCCATCGCCGATGGCACCGTGTTGATGAGCGTGACGTCCGCCTCCGGCTTCTCCTCCGCCAGGTGCAGGGCATTGCGCACCACCACCACGCTGCCGCCTCGCACCAGCGGCGCGAAGAGTTCGAACACCGAGAGGTCGAAATTCAGGCTCGTCGCCGCGAGTACCGCCTTCGTCTCTTCTTCGGTGAACGTCTCCGTTGCCCACGACAGGAAGGCCACTGCGTTCCGGTGCGTTACCGCCACGCCCTTCGGACGGCCTGTGCTTCCCGACGTGTAGATGAGGTACGCCACGTTCTCCGGGCGCACCTCCGGCGTCGGCGGGCAGCAGGACTCTTCCGCCCACTCATCCTCACGGTCCAGGCACACCGCCTTCGCGCTGACGGCGGGCAGCGACTCCAAGAGGTGCGAGTGCGCCACCAAAGCCGGGCCCTGCGCGTCCTCCAGCAGCCAGCCCAGTCGCTCCTTCGGGTAGCTCGGATCCAGCGGCACGTAGGCGCCGCCCGCCTTGAGGATGCCCAGCGTTCCCACCACCACGTCGGCGGTACGCTCCACGCACAGGCCTACGCGGGACTCGGGGCCCACGCCCAGCTTGCGCAAACGGTGCGCCAACTGGTTCGCCTTCGCCTCCAGTTCCCGGTACGTCAGCCGCTGCTTGCCGCTCACCACGGCTACAGCATTCGGGGTGCGCTTCGCTTGCGCCTCGAAGAGCTGGGGAATCGTCGCGTCGCGCGCGTACTCCGCCTGCTGCTGATTCCACGTCACCAGCACCTGCTGGCGCTCCGCCTCCGTCAGCATGGGCAGCCGGCCCACTGCCTCCTCCGGCTTCGCCACCACGCCTTCCAGCAGCACCCGCAGGTGCTCCACCATCCGGCGCACCGTCGCTGCTTCGAACAGGTCGGTGCTGTATTCCACCGCTCCGCTCAAGCCCTGCGGCGTCTCCGTGAAGAAGATGCTCACATCGAACTTCGACGTACGAAGCTCCAGCTCCAAGGGATTCATCGTCAGCCCGGGCAGCCGTGCCTCTCCCTCGGGCGTGTTCTGCAACGCGAGCAGTGACTGAAACAGCGGAGTGTGACTCAGGCTGCGCTCGGGCTGCAGCGCTTCCACCAGCTTCTCGAACGGCACGTCCTGGTGCTCGTACGCCTCCAGCACCGTGCCTTTCACCTGCGTCAGCAACTCACGGAAGGACTTCTCACTGTCGACCTGCGCGCGCAGCACCAGCGTGTTGACGAAGAAGCCAATGAGCCCTTCCAGCTCCGCTCTCGTCCGGCCCGCGATGGGCGAACCCACGCTGATGTCCGTCTGTCCGCTGTAGCGCGACAGCAGCATCTGCCACGCCGCCAGCAGCACCATGTACAGCGATGCACCCTCGCGCTGCGCCAGCGCCTTCAGTCCCTGCTCCAGCGATGACGGCAGAACGAATGAATGGATCGCACCCGCGTTGCCTCGCACCGCGGGGCGCGGATGGTCCGTGGGCAATTCCAGGACGGGCGGCGTCCCGGCGAGCTTCCCCCTCCAGAAGTCCACCTCCTTCTGGAGCGTCTCGCCCTGCAGCCAGCCACGCTGCCACACCGCATAGCCCGCGTACTGCAACGACAGCTCCGGCAGCGGCGACGGACGCCCTTCCGTGAAGGCCGCGTACAACGCGCCCACTTCGCGGATCAGCACGCCGAGCGACCAGCCGTCCGACACGATGTGGTGCATCGTGATGAACAGCACGTGCTCGGTGGCTCCCAGCTTCAGCAGGCTCGCCCGGATGAGCGGCCCCCTGTACAGGTCGAAGGGCTCCGCCAGCTCTGCTCCGAGCCGGCGCCGGACTTCCGCCTCCCGCTGCTCGCCGTCCAACGCCCCCAGGTCAATCTGCACCATGGAGAGGCGGACTTCGTCGGCATGGATGCGCTGGACGGGCTGCCCCTCGTGCAGCTCGAACGTCGTGCGGAGGGATTCGTGGCGCCGGACGATTTCACGCAGGGCCCAGTCCAGGGCTCCCACGTCCAGCTCGCCTTCCAGGCGCACCGCGACGGGCACGTTGTAGAGCGCCGAGCCCGGCTCCAACTGGTCGATGAACCACAGGCGCTGCTGCGCGAACGACAGCGGCGACGGCCCAGCGTTCGCGATCGACTCCAGCGCCACGGGCAGCGGACGCTCGGCCGTCTCCAGCCGTCGGGCCAGGGCTTCAAACGTCGGAGCCTCGAACAGAGTCCGCAGTGGCAGCTCCGCGCCCAGCTCCTTCCGGATCCGCGACACCACCTGGGTCGCCAGCAGCGAGTGCCCGCCCAGCGCGAAGAAGTTGTCCCTCACCCCGACCCGCGGGACGCGCAGCACTTCCGCCCAGATGGCCGCCAGCTTCTGCTCCGACTCCGTGCGAGGCGCTTCGTACTCGTGCTGCGAAGCAGTCGCTTCGATTTCAGGTAGCGCCTTGCGGTCCACCTTGCCGTTGGCCGTGAGCGGCAGCGCTTCCAACACGCCCATCGCCGACGGCACCATGTACTCCGGCAACCGCTGCCGCAGGCCCGCGTCCACTGCCTTCGGATCGATGTTCTGTCCCGGCTTCGCCACGAGCCACGCGACGAGCCGCTTGTCTCCGCCGACGTCGCGCACCACCGCCGCGGCTTCCGCCACGTCCGGATGCTGGAGCAGGGCCGCTTCCACTTCGCCCAGCTCGATTCGGAAGCCTCGCACCTTCACCTGGAAGTCGGTGCGCCCCAGGAACTCCAGCGTCCCGTCTTCCTTCCAGCGCGCCTTGTCTCCCGTGCGGTACAGCCGCGCGCCGGGTTCCGTGCTGAACGCGTTCGGAACGAAGCGCTCCGCCGTCAGGTCCGTACGGTTCAGGTAGCCCCACGCCAGGCCTTCGCCGCCGACGTACAGCTCTCCCGGCACGCCCACTCCGGCCACGCCGCCGTACCCGTCCAGCACGTACGCCGTCGAGTTTCCAATCGGCTTGCCGATGGGCACTGAAGCGGTGACGGCCGAGTCACGCGTGAGCGCGTGCGTCGCGGAGAACGTCGTGTTCTCCGTCGGACCGTATCCGTTCACCAGCACCGCGCCTTCCGGCAAGTGCTTCAAGTGCTCGCGCACTCGCTGGGCTGGCAACACGTCGCCGCCCGCGAGGACCTGCGACACTTCCGCCAGCGCATCCACCTGATGCAGCGCCATCTGTTCGTACAGCGCGGCGGTCAGCCACAGCGTGCTGATGCGCTCCTTGCGCAGCAGCGCGCCCAGCTCCTCCAGCGTCTGCGCGTGCGGCGGCGCCAGCACCAGCTTCGCCCCGTGCAGCAGCGCGCCCCAGAGTTCCAGCGTCGACGCGTCAAAGGCCACCGGCGCCAGTTGCAGCCCGACCTCCCCCGGCCCGAAGCGCAGGAAGTCGTTGCCCACCACCAGCCGCGTGATGCCCCGGTGCGGCACGCTCACGCCCTTCGGCCGGCCGGTGCTTCCCGACGTGAACATCACGTACGCCAGGTCGTCCGCGCTCACTTCTTCCTGCGGCGCCGAGGTCGGCAGGTGCGCGATCTCGCTCCATGCAGTGTCCAGAAGCAGCGGCGTTCCCGCGCTCGCCGGCAGCTTCTCCACCAGCGACCGCTGCGTCAGCGTCACGCCCACGCCCGCATCCCCCAGCAGCAGCGCGATGCGCTCCGCCGGGTAGTTGCGGTCCACCGGGACGTATACGCCCCCGGCCTTCAGGATGGCCAGCAGCCCCGCCACCATCTCCAGCGAGCGCTCCACGTACACGCCCACCCGCGTGCCGCGCTTCACTCCCTGGCTCCGCAGGTGGTGCGCCAGCTGGTTCGCCTTCGCGTCCAGCTCGCCGTAAGTCAGCGTGCCGCCCCCTTCCGCGAGCTTCAGCGCCACCGCGTCCGGCGTCTGCTTCGCCTGTGCCTCGAAGCGGGCGTGCACCGACATGTCACGGGAGGACTGCGTGGCCGTCGGGTTCCACGTCAGCAGCACCTGCTGGCGCTCCGCCTCCGTCAGCATGGGCAGCCGGCCCACTGCCTCCTCCGGCTTCGCCACCACGCCTTCCAGCAGCACCCGCAGGTGCTCCACCATCCGGCGCACCGTCGCTGCTTCGAACAACTCGGTGCTGTACTCCACCGCTCCACTCAAGCCCTGCGGCGTCTCCGTGAAGAAGATGCTCACGTCGAACTTCGACGTGCGGATCTCCAGCTCCAGCGGCTTCATCGTCAGCCCGGGCAGGCGCGCCTCTCCCTCGGGCGTGTTCTGCAACGCGAGCAGTGACTGAAACAGCGGCGTGTGACTCAGGCTGCGCTCGGGCTGCAGCGCCTCCACCAGCTTCTCGAACGGCACGTCCTGGTGCTCGTAGGCCTCCAGCACCGTGCCCCGCACCTGCGTCAGCAGCTCACGGAACGACTTCTCACCGTCCACCTGCGCATGCAGCACCAGCGTGTTGACGAAGAAGCCGATGAGCCCTTCCAGCTCCGCTCTCGTCCGCCCTGCGATGGGCGAACCCACGCTGATGTCCGCCTGTCCGCTGTAGCGCGACAGCAGCGCCTGCCACGCCGCCAGCAGCACCATGTACAGCGATGCGCCCTCGCGCTGCGCCAGCGCCTTCAGTCCCTGCTCCAGCGACGACGGCAGCACGAAGGAATGAACCGCTCCCGCGTTGCCTCGCACCGCGGGACGCGGATGGTCCGTGGGCAACTCCAGGACTGGCGGCATCCCGGCGAGCTTCCCCCTCCAGAAGTCCACCTCCTTCTGGAGCGTCTCTCCCTGCAACCAACCGCGCTGCCACGCCGCGTAGCCCGCGTACTGCAACGACAGCTCTGGCAGGGGCGACGGACGCCCTTCCGTGAAGGCCGCGTACAACGCCCCCACTTCACGGATCAGCACTCCCAGCGACCAGCCATCCGACACGATGTGGTGCATCGTGATGAACAGCACGTGCTCGGTGACGCCCAGCTTCAGCAGGCTCGCCCGGATGAGCGGCCCCCTGTACAGGTCGAAGGGCTCCGCCAACTCCACTCCGAGCCGGCGCCGGACCTCCGCCTCCCGCTGCTCGCTGTCGATTCCCTCCAGGTCGACGTCCGCTACCGGCAGGCGCGCGTGGGGATGGATGCGCTGCACGGGCTGGCCCTCGTGCAGCTCGAACGTCGTGCGGAGGGACTCGTGGCGCCGGACGATTTCGTCCAGGGCTCGCACGAGCGCACCCCGCTTCAAGGTGCCCCGCAGCCGGACCGCGACGGGCACGTTGTAGATCGCGCTTCCCGGTTCCATCTGGTCGATGAACCACAGGCGCTGCTGCGCGAACGACAGCGGCGGCGCTTCATCACTCGCGGCGGACTTCAGCGCCGTGGACTGGTGACTCGCGGCCGTTCCCAGCCGCTCGGCCAGGACTTCGAGCACGGGGGCCTCGAAGAGGACGCGCAACGAGATCTCCACTCCGAACTCCGAGCGGATCCGTGACACCACCTGCGTCGCCAGCAGCGAGTGGCCACCGAGCGAGAAGAAGTTGTCCCTCAGCCCCACCCAGGGCACCCGCAGGACCTCCGCCCAGATGGCCGCCAGCTTCTTCTCCACCTCCGTGCGGGGCGCTTCGAAGGCGGTGCCTGCCTCCTGCGCTTCCAGCGCCATGAGCGCCTTGCGGTCCACCTTGCCGTTGGCCGTGAGCGGCAGCGCTTCCAACACGCCCATCGCCGACGGCACCATGTACTCCGGCAACCGCTGCCGCAGCTCCGCTTCCACTGCCTTCGGATCGATGTTCTGTCCCGGCTTCGCCACGAGCCACGCGACGAGCCGCTTGTCTCCGCCGACGTCGCGCACCACCGCCGCGGCTTCCGCCACGCCCGGATGCTGGAGGAGGGCCGCTTCCACCTCGCCCAACTCGATTCGGAAGCCTCGCACCTTCACCTGGAAGTCGGTGCGCCCCAGGAACTCCAGCGTCCCGTCTTCCTTCCAGCGCGCCTTGTCTCCCGTCCGGTACAGCCGCGCGCCGGGCTCCGTGCTGAACGCGTTCGGAACGAAGCGCTCCGCCGTCAGGTCTGTACGGTTCAGGTAGCCCCACGCCAGACCTTCGCCACCCACGAACAGCTCACCCGGTACGCCTACTCCGGCCACGTCACCGTGCGGATCCAGCACGTACGCCGTCGAGTTTCCAATCGGCTTGCCGATGGGCACCGAAGCGGTGAGTTCCGTGTCGCGTGTGAGAGCGTGCGTCGCGGAGAACGTCGTGTTCTCCGTCGGGCCGTACCCGTTCACCAGCATCGCGCCTTGTGGCAGGCGCTTCAGGTGCTCGCGCACTCGCTGGGCCGGCAGCACGTCGCCGCCCGCCAGCACTCGCGAGACCTCGGCCAGAGCGTCCACCTGGTGCAGCGCCATCTGCTCGTACAGCGCGGCGGTCAGCCACAACGTGCTGATGCGCTCCTTGCGCAGCAGCGCGCTCAACTCCTCCAGTGCCAACGCGTGTGGCGGCGCCAGCACCAACTTCGCCCCGTGCAGCAGCGCGCCCCAGAGTTCCAGCGTCGAGGCGTCGAAGGCCACCGGCGCCAGCTGCAGCCAGACCTCCTCCGGTCCGAAGCGCAGGAAGTCGTTGCCCACCACCAGCCGCGTGATGCCCCGGTGCGGCACGCTCACGCCCTTTGGGCGGCCCGTGCTTCCCGACGTGAACATCACGTACGCCAGGTCTTCGGCGCTGACCTCCACCCGCGGCGCCGTCTCCGGATGCCGGGCCGCTTCGGCCCATACCGTGTCCAGCAGCAGCGGCGTGCCCGCGCTCGCTGGCAGCTTCTCCACCAGCGACCGCTGCGTCAGCGTCACGCCCACGCCCGCATCCCCCAGCAGCAGCGCGATGCGCTCCGCCGGGTAGTTGCGGTCCACCGGCACGTACGCGCCTCCCGCCTTCAGGATGGCCAGCAGCCCCGCCACCATCTCCAGAGAGCGCTCCACGTACACGCCCACCCGCGTGCCACGCTTCACGCCCTGGCTCCGCAGGTGATGCGCCAGCTGGTTCGCCTTCGCGTCCAGCTCGGCGTACGTCAACGTCCGCCCGTCATGCACCTGGATCGCTACCGCGTCCGGCGTCTTCCGGGCCTGTTCGGAGAACAGCGCGTGCACCGGCGTGGTGCCCACGGCCTCCGCCGCCATGCGGTTGCCACCGTCGAGGATCCGCTGCCGCTCTTCCGCGTCCACCATCGGCAGCCGGGACACAGCGGCCTCCGGACGCGCCATCGCAGCATCCAGCAGCACCCTCAGGTGCTCCACCATCCGGCGCACCGTCGCGGCGTCGTACAGCTCGGTGCTGTATTCGACCGAGCCCCTCAGCCCTTCGCCCTCTTCCACGAAGAAGACGCTCAGGTCGAACTTCGACGTGTGGCTCTCCATCATCAGCGGCTTGAGCGCCATGCCCGGCAGCCCCAGGTCGCCCTGCGGCACGTTCTGGAGCGCCAGCAGCGTCTGGAACAGCGGCGTGTGGCTCAGGCTGCGCTCCGGATGCAGCGCTTCCACCAGCTTCTCGAAGGGCACGTCCTGGTGCTCGTAGGCCTCCAGCACCGTGCCTCGCACCTGCTTCAGCAACTCACGGAAGGACGTCTCCCCATCCACCCGCGCGCGCATCACCAGCGTGTTGACGAAGAAGCCGATGAGCCCTTCCAGCTCCGCTCTCGTCCGGCCCGCGATGGGCGAACCCACGCTGATGTCCGTCTGTCCGCTGTAGCGCGACAGCAGCACCTGCCAGCCCGCCAGCAGCACCATGTACAGCGATGCACTCTCGCGCTGCGCCAGCGCCCGCAGGCGCTGTGTCAGCGAAGGGGGCCACTGGAAGAAGTGCATCGTGCCCGCGTTGCCCCGCACCGCCGGACGCGGACGGTCCGTGGGCAACTCCAGCGCGGCGGGTGCTCCCGCGAGCCGGCCCTTCCAGAAGGACACCTCGCGTTCGAGCACGTCTCCCTGAAGCCAGCCGCGCTGCCACGCCGCGTAGTCCGCGTACTGGAGCGGCACCTCCGGCAGCGAGGAGGGCTGGCCCTGCACGAACGCCGCGTACAGCGCGCCAATCTCCCGCACGAGCACGCCCAACGACCAACCATCCGAGATGGCGTGATGCATCGTGAGCGCGAGCAGGTGGTCGCGCTCCTCCAGCCGCACCAACTGTGCTCGGACCAGCGGCCCCCGCGACAGGTCGAAGGACCGCAGCCCCTGCGCCATCACCCGGCGGCGGGCCTCCTGCTCCCGCTCGCCCGCTTCGACGCCGCGCAGGTCCTCCACCTCCAGCGGCATCGCCGAGGGCGGATGCACCACCTGAACCGGCGTGCCTTCGTGCGACGTGAACGTCGTGCGGAGCGCTTCGTGACGGAGCACCAGTGCATCCAGCGCGCTCTGGAGCACCGCGACGTCCAGCGCGCCCTCCAGTCGGACCGCCAGCGGAACGTTGTAGACCGGGCTGCCCGGCTCCAGCTGGTCGATGAACCACAGGCGCTGCTGCGCGAACGACAACGGCAGGGGCTGCTCGCGCGAGACAGGCACCAGCGGCGGAGCGACGGAGCGGGTAGCACGCTCCAGGCGGAGCGCCAGGGCCTCCAGGGTGGCGGACTCGAACAGCTCCCTCAGCGGCAGCTCCACGCCGAATCCGGCGCGGATCCGCGAGGCCACCTGCGTCGCCAGCAGCGAGTGACCGCCCAGCTCGAAGAAGTTGTCCGTTACGCCCACCTGGGGCACTCGCAACACCTGCGCCCAGATGGCCGCCAGCTTCGCTTCGGTCTCCGTGCGGGGCGCCTCGAAGACCTTCTCCGAGCGCGTGGCTTCCGGCTCCGGCAGCGCCTTGCGATCCACCTTGCCGTTCGCGCTGAGAGGCAGCGCGTCCAGCGACATCAGGGCCGTGGGCACCATGTATTCCGGCAGCCGCTGCCGCAGGTGCGCCTTGAGCTCCGCCGCGTCGAGCGTCCGCTCCGGCTTCGCGACCGCGTACCCCACCAACTGCTTGTCCGCGCCCTGCCCCCGCGCCACCACCGAGGCCTCCGCCACGTCCGGATGCTGGAGGAGCGCGGCTTCGATTTCACCCAGCTCGATGCGGAAGCCACGCACCTTCACCTGGAAGTCGGTGCGCCCCAGGAACTCCAGCGTGCCGTCCTCCCTCCACCGGGCCTTGTCGCCCGTGCGGTACAGGCGCGCGCCAGCCTCCGTGCTGAAGGGATGAGGGACGAAGCGTTCGGCCGTCAGGTCCGCGCGGTTGAGGTAGCCCCACGCGAGGCCTTCGCCGCCCACGTGCAGCTCACCCGGGACGCCCACGCCCGCCACGTCTCCGTGCGCGTCCAGCACGTACGTCGTCGAGTTTCCAATCGGCTTGCCGATGGACACCGCCCCATCGAGCACCGTCCGACCCGTCATCGTGTGCGTGGTGGAGAACGTGGTGTTCTCCGTGGGGCCGTACGCATTCACCAGCACCGCGCCTTCCGGCAGCCGCGCCAGGTGCTCCCTTGCGCGCGGGAGCGGCATCACGTCACCGCCCGTCAGCACCTGCGACACGCCCGCCAGCGCGTCGCCCTGGTGAAGCGCCATCTGCTCGTACAGCGCCGTCGTCAGCCACAGGACGCTGACGCGCTCCTGCGTCACCAGCGCGCCCAGCTCCTCCAACGTCAACGCGTGCGGCGGCGCCAGCACCAGCTTCGCCCCGTGCAGCAGCGCGCCCCACAGCTCCAGCGTCGACGCGTCGAAGGCCACCGGCCCCGTCTGCGACCAGATGGCATCCGGCCCGAAGCGCATGAAGTCGTTGCCCAGCACCAGGCGGGTGATGCCCCGGTGGGGAACGCATACGCCCTTCGGACGGCCCGTGCTGCCCGACGTGAAGATGATGTACGCGAGGTCCTCGCCGCCCATCTCCACGTCCGGTGCCATCTCCGGTTCACGGCGGATGGACTCCCACGCCGCGTCCACGCAGAGCGGCGTGCCCGCTCTGGCCGGCAGCTTCTCCACCAGCGCCTGCTGCGTCAGCGTCACTTCGACGCCCGCGTCCTCCAGTAGCAGCGCGATGCGGTCCGCCGGGTAGTTGCGGTCCACCGGCACGTACGCGCCGCCCGCCTTCAGGATGCCGAGCAGCCCGACCACCATCTCCCACGAGCGCTCCACGTACACGCCCACCCGCGTGCCACGCTTCACTCCGAGCCCGCGCAGGTGGTGCGCCAGCTGGTTCGCCTTCGCGTCCAGTTCGCCGTACGTCAGCGTCCGGCCATCCACGCCCTGCACCACCGCCACCCGGTCCGGCGACTTGCGCGCCTGCTCCGCGAAGAGCGCGTGCACCGGCCGCTCCCGCGGATAGGCCGCCTGCGTCCGGTTCCAGTCCACGGCCAGCACGTGACGCTCGGCGGCCTTCACCATGGGCAGCCGGGCCACGGGCATCGCCGGGTGGGCCACGGCGGACTCCAGCAGGCCGCGCAGGTGCTCCACCATCCGCGCGACGGTGGCGGCGTGGAAGAGGTCGGTGTCGTACTCCACGTAGCCGCTCAGGTTCCCTTCCGCCTCCGTGAGCTGGAGGAGCAGGTCGAACTTGGCGGTCTGGGTGTCCACCTCCATCGCGTTCAGCTTCAGGCCCTGCACGGCGACCGGGCCTCGCGGCGCGTTCTGCAGCGCGAACATCGCCTGGAAAAACGGCGTGCGCCCCGAGTCACGCTCCGGCTGCAGCGCCTCCACCAGCTTCTCGAAGGGCACGTCCTGGTGGTCCGTCGCGCCCACCATCGTCTCGCGCAGCTGGCGCACCAGCCCCTGGAACGACAGCTCTGGCGTGAGGCGCGCGCGCAGCACCAGCGTGTTGACGAACATGCCGATGAGGCCTTCGAGCTCCGAGCGGGTCCGGCCCGCCATGGGAGAGCCCACGCTCACGTCGTCCTGCCCGGAGTAGCGCGACAGCAGCGACTGCCACCCGGCCAGGAGCACCATGAACAGCGTCGCGCCCTCCCGCTGCGCCAGCGCCCGGAGCGAGTCCGTCAACTCACGCGGCCACTGGATGGGCGTGCGCGCGCCCCGGAAGCCACGCGTCGCGGGCCGTGGCTTGTCCGTCGTCAGCTCCAGCGCGGGCGGTGCGCCCGACAACTGCTCACGCCAGTACGCCAGCTGCCGCTCCAACGCCGCGCCCTGCAACGTCTCCCGCTGCCAGGCCGCGTAGTCCGCGTACTGCACGGCCAGCTCCGGCAACGGCGACGGCTGGCCCTGCAGGAACATGGCGTACAGCACCGCCACCTCGCGCACGAGCACGCCCAGCGACCACCCGTCCGACACGATGTGGTGCATCGCCACCAGCATCAGGTGGTCCGCGTCCCCCAGCTTCACCAGCAGCGCGCGCATCAGCGGCCCCGTGGCGAGGTCGAACGGGCGCAGCGCCCCTTCCCGCACCCGGCGCCAGGCTTCGGCCTCGCGCGCTTCCGCCGAGAACGCGCTCACGTCCGTGCGCTCCAGCTCCAGCACGGGCGCATCCGCGAAGTGCTGCACCGGCCCGCTGTCTCCGCCCTGGAAGGTCGTGCGCAGCGACTCGTGACGCCGCACCACCTCGAGCAGCGAGCGCTCCAGCACGGGCACGTCCACCGCGCCCTCCAGCCGCACCGCCACGGGCACGTTGTAGAGCGGGCTTCCCGGCGCCAGCTGGTCCATGAACCACAGCCGCTGCTGCGCGAAGGACAGCTCCGCCGGCCGCGAGCGGTCCCTCAGCGGGAACGCCGCCCGCGCCGGAGTCCCCGCCGCCTGCTTCTGCGCGGCCATCTTCTTCAGCAGCTCCGCGCGCTTCTCCGGCGACAGATTCGCGATCCGCTTCGACAAATCACCGCTGCTGCTCATCGAAATGACTCCGAACTCTGGACGCGACACGGCCCGGAGGGACGCCCGGAAATCTGGACGCGGGGCCCTCGGGTCAGTGCCGGCAAATGTCGATCACGCGCGGCCTGCCACTCGTCGTGCGAGCAGCGTGGGGGAGGCCAGAAACCTGTTGATCACATTATTCGGTCGAAGAGTGACCTGCCACGCGTTCCACGCCCCCGGGCCCGCCTGCTCTCCAGCAGGGCTGGAACGGGCGTGACACATCCCGCGACAGGGGATGAAACAGGTGTTTCCGCCCCCGTCCCAGGATGGACGGGGTTGGCCGCGAGCGAGGAAGCTCAGTGACCCGCGGAGCCGGGCGGCTCGACGCGCTCCACCTGCTTCTGCACGGCGGCATCCGACGCCACGTCCGCACCCAGCTGCAGGTATGTCAGCAAGTACGTGCGCCCCGTCGCCGGGCCCTGCGCCGCCGCCGTGCGGGCCAGGGCGTCACGACGTGCTTCGAAGGAGGTCAGCGTCTCCTGGAGCGAGCGGCGCGCGTCCTCGTTCTTCTCCGCCTTCAGGCGCTCCTGCACCCGCGCGATGTTCGCCTCCACCATGCGCTGGCTCTCCCGGGCGCGGTTCGCCTCGGACAGGTCCGCGAAGGGACCGGTGCCCTCCACGGACAGCTCCAGCTTCGCGACCTGGCGGCCCCGCTCTCCGGGCGGCACCAGCGTGGACACGCCCTGGCGCTGCGCCATGCCCACGCCCCGGCCGTCGTGCGACTGCACCACGAAGTCCACGCCCTCGGCGCCCTGGGCCAGCTTCACGGCCTCCACGTAGGGCACCGCCGCGAGCAACACCACCAGCGACACCTGCTCCTTCTGGCGCAGGCGCTTCACCTCGGCGGTCACCGCCGGGCCCACCGGCAGGCCCCGGACACCCTCGGGCAGGAAGGCCGTGCCCTCGGAGCCGCCGGCCGGAGCCTTGGGGTCCGCGGACGCCGGGGACACGCCGATGATGCCCACCTTCAGCCCGCCCACCGTCGTCACCACCGACGCGGGGAAGAGCGGCTGCCCCTTCGCATCCACGAGGTTCGCGGACACGAGCTTCAGCTTCGCGCCCTTCGTCTTCTTCTTCAGGAAGTCCACGCCCAGCACGAGGTCGCGCTGGCCCACGGCCATGGCCGCGTAGCCCTGCGCGTCCAACTGCTCCAGGAGCAGCTCCGCGCGAAGCTTCGCCTCCTGGCCATCCGCCAGGGTCTTGAAGAGCGCGTTGCCCGCGTCCAGTGCGAGCACCGGCACGCCCTTCGCGCGCTCCTCGTTCAGGACCGTCTTTCGTCTGGCCAGACCGCCAGACGGGTTGTGTCGTCAACCACAGGGGGCGATTTCGCCCCCGTTGTCTCCGGTGAAGAGCAGCACGAGCTTCTTCGGCGCGGCCCCCGCCACCAGCGGCAGGAACAACAGGAGCGCCAGGGCTGCGAGCCGGGGAGCGCGGGGGCTCATCACTTCTTAGCCTTCTTGGGCGCGGGGGCAGGCGCGGGCGCGGGCTTCTTGTCCAGCTCCGCCAGCTTCGTCTTCGCCGTCTTGGCCGCGTCCGACTTGGGGTAGCTCTTCACCAGCTCCTCCAGCGCCAGCTTCGACTCCTCCTTCATCTTCAGCTTCAGGAAGCAGTCGGAGGAGCGCAGGTACGCGTCCGGCGCGGACGGCGTCTTCGTGTGGTCCTGCACCACCTTGCCGTACTCGAAGAGGGCCTCGCGGCACTTGGACTCGGTGAAGTACGTCTCACCCAGGCCGAAGTGGGCCTCGCCCACGAGCGCGTCCTTGGGCCACTTCTTCACGAACTCGTTGTAGAGCTGGCGCGCGATCAACGTGTCGCCGGCCTTCGCCTTGTCCTGCGCGAGCGCGATGAAGTCCTTCGCGGTCGTGGGGCGCTGGAGCTCCTCGGCCTTCCTCTTGGCCTCGGCCTCCTTCACCGCCTCCGTGCCCTGGAGCGCCAGCAGCCGCTGGTTGGTCTCCTCCGTGCTCTTGCCGAGCGCGGCCTCCAGCTCACCAATCTTGTAGAGGTACGTCTCCACCTGGCCGCGCAGCTGCGCCAGGTCCTCCACCGTCTTCTGGAACTGCACGCCGATGTCCGCGTCCTTGCGGCGCGCGGCGGTGTCCAGGCTCTGCAGGGCCTGCGTCACCTGGGCGATCTTCTCGTCGAGCTTCGGCTGGGTGACGGCGAGCTGGTCGCGCGCCTCCTTCAGCTCCGTGGCCAGCTTGGCGTTGTCCGCGCCCAGCCGGTCCACCTTGGCTTCCAGGGCACGGCCGCGGTCGGCGGGGTAGAAACAGCCGGGAACGGCGGCGGTCAACAAGGCGAAGAGCACGAGCCTGCGCATGGGCCGCGCATCCTAGGTCCAAAGTGCCCCGCGCGCCGCTTCTGTTTCCATCGCGCCTGGCCGCCCCCCTGCCCTTCAGCGCGCCCCTTCCGCCTCCAGCCGCTCCACCGCCCGGGCGCAGGCCACCCGGAGCCGGGGCAGGTTGAGGAAGAAGGGCACCGGCCGCGCCCGCCCGGACTCCACCGCCCGCAGGGCCCGGCGGTAGGCCTCCAGGGCGGCGCCGGGCTGGCCGCACTGCTCCAGCAGGAGACCCAGCAGGTAGCGGGCGGCGACGTGGTCCGGATCCAGGTCCAGGCACCGGCGCAGGTCGCGCTCGGACTTCTCGTCCGGGACGCCCGTGGAGGCCCCGTCCAGCACGCACGAGAAGAGCCAGTCCGCCTGGGCCATCGCGGCTTCGTCCGGAACCGAGGGCGGAACCGGGGGCGGAACCGCCGGAGCTTCCGGCTTCGGCGCGGCGGGCCCGGTGGCGATGCTCGGGAACCGGCCGGATTCCCGCTTGGGCCGGACAGGCTCCGCGGGCGCGGCGTCCTCGCGCACGTAGAAGAACGCGTGCTCACTGGGCAACAGCCGCAACTCCGGGGGCACCTGGAGCAGCGGCTCCGCGGCGGACAGCACCAGCACTCCGCCGGGCGCGAGCCGCTCGCTCAGGCTCCGCACCGTGCGCTGGAAGGCCTCCGGGGTGAAGTAGATGAGGACGTTGCGGCAGAAGATGATGTCGAACCCGCCGCCCCCGGGGGCCTCCGGATACGGGGCTTCCATCAGGTTGTGGCGCCGGAACTCCGCCTGCGTGCGCAGCGACGCCACCAGCGAGTGGCGCCGGCCCTTCGGCTCGAAGTAGCGGGAGCGCGAGGCTTCCGGCACGCGCCGGAGCGCATCCGCGAGGAAGCTCAATTCGCGCGCCCGGGTCAGCACCTGTTCGGAGATGTCCGTGCCCAGCACGCGGCTGGAGGGATCCGCGCCCTCCTGCGCCATCAGGAGGAGCAGCGTGGCGACCTCCTCGCCCGCCGCGCAGCCCGCGCTCCACACGTGCAGCGGCGTCTTGGAGCGCTGCACCCGGGGCGACAGCACGTGCTCGCGGAAGGCGGACAGCTGCACCTCGTCCCGGAACACCTCCGACGTGTGCACCGCCACCGCGTCCACCAACCGCGCCAGGTCCGCCGCTCCCGTGGGCGTGCGCAGGTGCGCCACCAGCCGCGTCGCGCTCTGCCCGTGTCCCAGGGCGTCCAGCCGCGCGTCCAGCCGCCGCTGCTGGGCCCCGCTCAGCGCCATGCCCGTGTGGGCCTGGAGCCAGGCGTGGACGGGAGTCCAGCGCTCGGGAGAGGACGTCATGGCGCGCGAGGTCAGCGGCTTGCGGCCAGCGACTCTCCGCGCGCCAGGCGCGCCAGGGTGGCCGCGACGTCATCGCCGTGGATGAGGTGGTCCACCGCCTTGCGCTCCACCGCCGCGCCCGGCATGCCGAACACCACGCAGGACTCCTCGTTCTGCGCCAGCGCCAGCCCACCGCCCTGCTTGATGGCCAGGAGCCCGTCCGCCCCGTCCGCGCCCATGCCGGTGAGCACCACGCCCACCGCGCGCCGGGCGTAGACCTTGGCCACGCTCTCCAGCAGCACGGTGCCGCTGGGCATGTGCCCGTCGCGCTCCACGCCGGGCTTGAGCGCCACGCGGCCTCGCACGGGCACCACCATGTGCTGATCCGGCGGCGCCACCAGCACCAGCCCCGGCTGCAGCGTGTCCCCGTCCACCGCCAGCCGGACCTTGAGCTTGCTCGCGTTGGCGAGCCAGCTGGCCAGCGACTCCGAGAAGGCGGCGTTGATGTGCTGGACGATGACGATGGGCGCCGGGAAGTCCGCCGGCAGCTCCGACAGCATCCGGTAGAGCACCTGCGGGCCGCCCGTGCTGGCGGCCACCGCGACGATGCCCATGGAGGCCGCGGGCAGCACCGCGACCGGGGTGTGGGGCGTCCCCGGCGGGCCGCGCTTCTGGCCGCGCACATGGCGGATGACGCGCACGGAGGAGATGAGCTTCACCTCCTTGGTGAGGTTCCACGCCTCCGGCCCCGCGTCGATGGAGGGCTTGATCTGCAGCGCCAGCGCGCCCAGCTCCAGCGCGCGGTACGTCAGCGCGGGGGCCTGCGAGCGCGGATCGCCCGTCAGCACCAGGATGGGCGTGGGGCACTCGGCCATGATGTGCTCCACGGCCGTGAGCCCGTCCATGACGGGCATGTCCACGTCCATGGTGATGACGTGGGGGCGCAGCTCCTTCGTGAGGGCAACGGCCTCCTGGCCGTTCGCGGCGGTGCCGACGACCAGGATGTCCGGGTCGTCGCTCAACGCCGCGCTGATGAGCTGACGGCAGATGACCGAGTCATCCACCACCAGCACCGTCACTTTCTTGCCCATGTCCGTTCAATACCCCGTACGCGCCGCGGGAGTATAGCAATGCGATGGGCCCCCAGGCGTCTCCCGGCGGCTCTCCGGCGGCGCCGAGCCTCTCGGAGCCTTCGGGGACTTCAGGCCAGGAGCCGCCCCACGACGTCCACCAGGTCCTGGCGGACGAGGTCGCCCTTGGTGATGTAGCCGTCCGCCCCGGCCGCCAACCCACGCGCCCGGTCCGCCTCCCCTCCCCGGGTGGTGAGGATGACGACGGGCAGCCCGCGCCGGGCCGGGTCCGCCTTCAGGCGCCGGGTGAGCTCCACGCCGTCCATCTCCGGCATCTCCAGGTCGGTGACGACCAGCTCCACCGGAGGCCCCTCCTGCCCCAGCTGCTCCAGCGCCGAGGGCCCGTCCGCTGCCCGGAGGGTGTCGTACCCCACCGCCTCCAGCAGGTTGGCCACCAGTTCCCGGGTGAGGGGCGAGTCGTCCACCACCAGGATGCGGCGGCGGCGAGGCGCGGGCGCGCGCACCGGGGGCCGGGCGAGCTTCAGGGGCGCGGTGCCATGCACGGCCGCCGCCAGCGCGGCCGCGGACAGCACCATGGCCAGCCGCCCGTCCGCGAGCGACGTGGCCCCGGTGAGGTGCGGGTAGCGCGCGAGGATGCCCTTCAAGGGGAGGATGGCCTGGACGCGCTCCTCCAGCACCCGGTCCACCGCCAGTGCGGCCTCCATGCCCTGGCCCTTCACCACCAGCACCAGCTCTCCCTCCCGGGCCGGGCGCTCGGTGGCCAGCCCCAGGAGCGACGCCAGCGAGGCGAAGGGCAGCACGCGTCCCTCCATCCGGAGGATGGGCCGGCCGGCGACCTCTCCCACCTCGGAGGCGTCCACCTTGAGGGCGCGGGAGACGTGGACGGCGCTCAGGGCGAGCGTCTCGTCGAAGACCTGGACGAAGAGCAGGGGCGCCACGGTGAGGGACACCGGGACGCGCAGGGTGAAGATGGTGCCCCAGCCGGGCGCGGACTCCACGCCCACGTCGCCGCCCAGGGCCTGGAGGGACGTACGCACGGCATCCAGCCCCACGCCCCGACCTGACAGGTCGGTGACCACCTCGCGCGAGGTGAAGCCGGGCAGGAAGACGAGCTCGCGCGCGGCGGCGTCGGAGAGGGCGTTGGCGGCGGGCTCGTCCAGCACGCCCCGGCGCACGGCCACGCGCCGCAGGAGCGCTGGATCCATGCCCGCGCCGTCGTCCTCCACGCGCAGGATGATGCGGCTGCCCTCGCGGGCGGCGCGCAGGGTGAGGCAGCCCCGGGGGTGCTTGCCGGAGGCGACGCGGTCCACGCGCGTCTCCAGGCCGTGGTCCAGCGCGTTGCGGACCAGGTGCATGAGCGGTTCGCGCAGGGCCTCCACGACGGAGCGGTCCGCGCGGGTGTCCTCGCCGTCCACGACGAGCTCCACCTCCTTGCCCAGCTCCCGCGCCAGGTCGCGGACCATGCGGGGATAGGGTTCGAAGAGGACGGAGAGGGGCAGCATGCGCAGGCCCTGGATCTCCTCCGACACCTGATCCAGGTCGCGCAGCTCCGCGTTGGCGAGCAGCTTGGCCTCGCGATGCAGGGTGGCGGCCAGCTCCTTGGCGCGGCCCAGGCGTTCCGCGAGCGCGATGCCCGCGGGACCCAGGTCCTCCGCGGACCGGGCCAGCTCGCTCAATTCGCGCACAAGCTCCAGGCGGCGAGCGGTGGCCAGTTCGCGGCGGCGGGCCACCTGGCCCAGGTTGGTGACCGCGCTGGTGAGCATGTCCAGGCTGGCCACGCCGATGCGCACGGCCGTGTCCATGCGGACGTCGCCGGTGCGCACCGTGGCGGTTCCGTGCTTCGACGCGGCGGGCGGGCGCGAGCGGGCGGTGTCGACCATCCGCGTGCCGGGCGACACGGCTGGATTCGAGGACGTGCCCGTCGCGGGGCCGACGAGGTGCGCGCTCCCTGAACCGCCGGCGGCGCCACCCAGGTGCGCCCCCGTGCTTCCAAGAGCGGGCGACACGAGGTGTGCGCTCCCCGGGCTTCCCGTCACTGGGGCCACGAGGAGTGCGCTCCCCGGGCTTCCCGTCACCGGAGCCACGAGGTGTGCGCTCCCCGGGCTTCCCGTCACCGGAGCCACGAGGTGTGCGCTCCCCGGGCTTGCCGTCACCGGGGCCACGAGGTGTGCGCTCCCCGGGCTTCCCGTCACCGGAGCCACGAGGTGTGCGCTCCCCGGGCTTCCCGTCACCGGAGCCACGAGGTGCGAATGGCCCGAGCCTCCCGGATGGAGACCGTGCGAGCCCGGTGCGGCGCCCGCGCTCTGGCCAGGTCCTGGACTTCCGTGCGCAGCGCCCGGTGCCGCTCCGTGACCTGGATGGACGAGGTGCGAGCCTGGGGATGCGCCAGCAGCAGCGCTCCCGAGCGCGGTGCCCGGTGCGCCCCCTGCGGCGGACGACGCCCCGTGCGTACCCGCCGGACTCCCGGAGGCTTCTGTCCGGAGGGCCGTGGCGAGGAACTGCGATGCGGCGGCGCCCACCGGTGCGTCCGGGCGTGACGCGGGCGTTCCCCAGTGCGAGGGCACGACCACGGCCCCGGACGGCTCCCGGCGGTCCGCCACGATGAGGTGCGACGCGCCCTCTGACTTCGAAGCCCGGCCACCCTCTGCCGGACGCGCGGACTCCACGATGACCCGCTGCTGCAGCGTCGCCACCAGCGTCTCCACCGCCAGCAGCGGCTCTCCCGCCTGGAGCGCCCCCGACAGCGCGAGCACCGTGTCCGCCGTGGCGAGCAGCGCGTCGGTGGACTCCGACGACAGCCGGTAGCGCTGCGGCTCCGCGCACCGGACCAACTCCTCCATCTCATGCGCGAGCGTGTTGATTTCGCCGAAGCCCATCATCCGGGCCTCGCCCTTGAGCCCGTGCAGTTCGCGCAGCACCCGCTGCCCGGCCTCCAGGTTGCCCCCGGACTCCAGCTCCATCAGGGAGCGGTTGATGCGCTCCAGGCGGACCGTGACCAGGTCGCGGAACTGCTTGAGGAGCCGTTCGCTGGGGTTCACCCGCCGCCCCCCTTGCGCAGGGTCGCCTGGTGGATCTGGAAGCGCTCCACCACGCCGCGCAGGTCCTGCGCCAGCCCCAGGAGGTCCCCGTTCGCCGCGCCCACCTGCTTCGTCGCGTTGAGGCTCTGCTGCGTGATGCGCAGGATGTCCGCCATCGTCTCCGCGAGCTGATCCGTGCCCGCCTGCTGCTGCTGCGTGGACCGGGAGATGATCCGCACCGAGTCCGACGTCCGCCCCGCCAGGTCGACAATCTGCCGAAGCGACTCGGACACCTGCTCCGCCAGCCCCGTCCCCGTCTCCACCGCGCGCACGCCGCCGCCCGTGACCGTCACCGCGGCGGCGGAGGCCTCGCGAACCTCCTCGATGAGTCCTTCAATCTCCTTCGTGGACTCCAGCACGTTCTCCGCCAGCCGGCGCATCTCCGCCGCCACCAGCGAGAAGCCCCGCCCCACCTCGCCCGCCTTGGTGCCCTCCAGCTCCGCGTTGAGCGCCAGCAGGTCCGACTTGTCCGCGACGCCGTTGATGAACTCGACGATCTTCCCGATCTGCTGCACGCGCTTGTCCAGCCGCCCCACCGCCGAGCCGATGGCGTGGTTGTCCTGGCGCATGCGCGACATGGCCCCCAGGAAGGACTCCGCGCTGCGCTGCCCGCCCTGGGCCGCCGCCAGCGTGCGCTGGGCGATCTCCGCCACCGAGCTCGCGTTGTCCGCGATCTGCTTCGCCGAGCGCGCCAGTTCCTCCGTGGTGGCGCTCGTCTCGTCCAGGCTGCTGGCCTGCTCCGCGGCGCCGGCCTCGTAGCGCCCGGAGGTGCTGAGAATCTCCTCCGTGGTGGCCGAAATCTGCGAGCCCGCGCGCTGAAGCTCCGCGAGCACGTCCGCCAGGTGCGTGCGCATCGTGGTGAAGGCCGCGGACACCGCCCACACCTCGTCCTCCGCGGGCACCAGCCGGGGACTGGCCAGGTCGCCCGCGGCGATGCGGCGCGCCTCGCCGGACAGCTCCCGCATGGGCCGCCCCAGCAGCGTTCCGCCCAGGTACGCCGTGGCCAGCGCCAGGCCGAACACCACCGCGCACAGGAGCGCGCTGGACGTGAACGCGTCCACCAGCACGCCCTGCGCGGCCGGGCTGCCCCCGTCCACCAGCCGGTTGAAGAGCCGGTCCGTCAGCGCCGTGACGACCTGCGCGCACATCACCGCGGGCGTCACCACGCAGATGGCGGTGAAGGCCACCAGCCGCGCGCGGATGCGCGAGCGCCGGGGCAGCGCGGCGATGACCTGCGCGTGCGTCAGCCCCTGCTCCGCCACCCACAGCACACCGCGCCGCGCCCTCAACGTGACGAGCCCATACACGAGCAGCGACGAGAGCGGGCCGAACAGCGCACCCAGCCCCGCGACCCGCAGGGTCACGTGCCCAGGCAGGTCCATGGCCGACCAGAGCGCCATCGCCACAACGCCGTTGGTCAGCGCCCACAACCCCAGCGAGCGGAAGAACGCCTCGCCCGGCGCGCGCGCCACCTCGCCCACCGCCGTCGCCAGGTGCTCCGGCGTGGGCGGCAGCACTCCGCGCTCCAGGGCCCGCAGCCGGGGGAAGCGGCGCAGGGACACGCCCACGCCCAGGAGCATGTGCAGCGCGCTCACGCCCACCACCAGGACGACGAGCGACCCCAGCTTCTGGGACAGCGGACTGCCCACCACGAGCGACGCGAAGTGCAGCCCCAGCGTGGAGCCGACCAGGTTCGCCAGCGGCACGGGGAACATCAGCTGCTGACTGAAGGCGGCCCGCCGGGAGTCCGAGCGCGAGGAGTGGTCCATGTCACCCACCTCCCGTCGCGACAGGAGCCCCGCCGGAAGCTCCGGTGGATTCGCCGCCAGTCGGCTCGACATGGAAGCGCCGCACCACGTGCTGGAGGTCCGCCGCCAGGGCGGACAGGTCCGCGTTGGCCGCAACCATCTGCTTGGTGGCCGCGGCGTTCTGCTCGGTGACGCGGAGGATGTCCCCCATGGCCGCCGCGAGCTGATCCGTGCCCGTCTGCTGCTGCAGCGTCGCCAGCGAGATGCTGCGCACCGCGTGCGACGTCTGCCGCGCCAGCTCCAGGATGAGGCTCAGGCTGTCGTCCACCTGCGCCGCCAGCAGCGTGCCCAGCTCCGTCGTCTTCAGCCCCGCCTCCGTGGCCATCACCGCGCCGTTCGTCGCGTCGCGGATCTCCCCGATGAGGCCTTCAATCTCCTTCGTGGAGCGGATGACGTTCTCCGCCAGCCGGCGCATCTCCGCCGCCACCAGCGAGAAGCCCCGCCCCACCTCGCCCGCCTTGGTGCCCTCCAGCTCCGCGTTGAGCGCCAGCAGGTCCGACTTGTCGGCGATCTCGTTGATGAACTCCACCACCTTGCCAATCTGCTGCACGCGCTTGTTGAGGCGAACGACCGCCTCCGCGATGGCCTCGTTGTCCTCCTTCATGCGCTGCATGGCGCCCAGGAAGGCGGTGGCGCCGCGCTGGCCGGACTGCGCCGCGCCGAAGGTCGTCTCCGCGATGGTGGACACGGACTCCGCGTTGTCGGCGATCTGCTGCGCGGACCGGGCCAGCTCCTCCGTGGTGGCGCTGGTGGCGTTGAGCGCCCCGGCCTGCTCGTCCGCGCCCACCTCCTGCTCCGTGCTGGTGGCCACCAGTTGCTCGGTGGTGGAGGAGATTTGAATGCCCGCCCGCTTGAGCTGCGACAGGGCCTGCACCAGCTGCACCTGCATCTGGGTGAAGGCCGCGGAGGTGGCCCACACCTCGTCCTCCGCGTGGATGACGCGCGGGGGCCGCACCTCGCCGCGCGCGATGCGCGTCGCGTCCTCGGTGATGGCGCGCAGGGGCTCCGACAGCGCCGTGCCCGCGAGCGCCGCGGTGCCCAGGATGAGCAGCGTGACGATCCCCGCGATGAGCCCCAGGGGCGGCCCGCCTCCTTCGCGCGCCCGCGCCATCACCTCCATGCGCGCCTCCGGCGTGGTGGCCTGGGTCCACGCGTCCACCACCGTCACCGTGCGCGTGAAGGCCACGTCCAGGATGAAGAGCGACGGGCTCAGGACCGCGATGGCGGTGAAGACCACCAGCCTGCGGCGGATGTGCATGCGCCGGGGCGGCAGCGCGGCCAGCACCTCCAGCGGCGCCAGCCCCAGCGACACCAGCCGGTCCAACGTGGCCCGCGCGCGGCGCACCACCATCAGGTAGGTGAGCATGGCGCTCAGGGGCCCGATGGACAGCCCCAGCACCATCACCCGCACGCCCTCCGTCCACGGCACGTCCGCCAGGGTGGGGAAGGCCAGGGCCACCGTCAGCGTGCCGCCCAGCCAGCCCTGCATCACGAACCAGAAGCTGCGGCCGGGGATGGCCGCCACCTCCTGGACCGCCACCAGCAGGTGCTCGGACGTGGCGGGCAGCCGGCCCTCGCCCAGCGCGAAGAGCGTGCGCAGGGCCCGCGTGTCGCGCGCGTACCCCACGCTGATGAAGAGCACGAGCGCGCCCAACATCAGCCACGTCAGCGGCGTGCGCCCGGTCTCCGGCAGCGTGTGCGACAGGTGGATGTGGAGGAACGCGATGGCCACGCCCAGGCAGCTGCCCGGGATGCGGGGCCGCGTCGTCCAGCGGCCCAGGGCGCGCACTTCCAGCGGCGCCATCATGCGCCCTCCCCGTCCAGCCCGCGCAGGTAGCGTTGGAAGGCGTCCAGGCTCAACAGCGGCCAGAGCACCCCGCGCGTGATGACGAAGCCGCGCAGGCTGCCTCCGGAGGCCCCCGCCACCACCGGCGAGGGCGGCAGCACGGACAGCACCTCCGAGTCGATCTCCAGCCCGTCCACGCCCACCGTCCCTCCGGTGGCCGTCACCAGCACGCGCTGGGCGCCCCCGGCCCCCAGGAAGGCCCGGTGGGCGGACACGGTGCCCGCGTCCGGCGCGGCGATGGAGGCCACCTCGCCCGCCTCGAAGGCGATGCGGTGCGGCCCCACGTGGCACAGGAGCGTCCCCTCGACCCGGCCCGCGGGAAGCATGAGGCTAGCTGCCCTGGCTGAGATGGTCGAAGAGGCCTTCCGGGTCGATGACGGCCACGTCGCGCGAGCCGCTCTTCACGGGGCCGCGCAGGTGGACGTGCACGCCCGAGGGGCCCAGGGGCTCCAGCGGTCCCATCAGCGCGGACACGCCGGCGACGCTGCTGGCCGTGAGGGCGAGGGTGCCTCGGGACAGCCGCACCAGGACGGCGCGGCGGGACCCGGCGGTAACCCCGCCCACCAGCAGGCTCATGTCCACGACGGGGATGACTTCACCCCGATGCGCGAACACACCCAGAAGGTGGGGCGGGGAACCCGGTACCCGCGTCAGCTCGGGGAAGGTAACGACCTCCGCCGCGGCTTCCGCGGGCACCGCGTACCAACTGCTTCCACACGCGAAGACAAGGTAGGACTGACGCGCTTCAGACTCTAGGGCGGCCATGCGCGCCAGAGCCTACCCCAGAACTAGCGCTGGAACTCCACGCGGCGGTTCTCCGCCCAGCCTTCCTCGGTGGCCGCGCTGGACACCGGGCGGGTCTCACCATAGCCCACCGTGGAAAGCCGGTTGGACGGCACGCCCAGGTCGACCAGGTAGCGCTTCACGGCCGCGGCGCGGCGGTTGGACAGCTGGAGGTTGTACTCCTCCGTGCCGCGCTCGTCCGCGTGGCCGCCCAGGGTGATCTTGCCCTGGCTGGCCTTGATGCAGGCCGCCAGGTCGCCCAGGCGGGACTGCGCGCTGGAGTCCAGGGTGGACTCGTTGAAGCCGAAGCGCACCGCCGAGTAGTCGCAGCGCGAGGAGGCGTCCGCCGTCACGCACTTGCCGGACTGGCACTCCTGGCCCTCACCGCAGTCGGTGCTGGCGGTGCAGGTGTCGCGGGGCGCCTGGCAGCGGCCGGCCTGGCACTTGCCACCGTTGCACGCGGAGTCGTCCTTGCACTGGGCCTCGGCGCACTTGCCGGCCTCACAGATGCGGCCGGTGCCACAGGCCGCGTCCGTGGTGCACTCGGGCGGCTTGGGCGCGCACTTGTTGGCCTGGCAGGTGAAGCCTTCGCGGCAGTTCGCGTCCGTCGCGCACTCCTGGCACTGGCCCTGGACGCAGACCTCGCCCTTCTCCTGGCACTGCTCGTCGTTGTTGCACTTGGGGTAGGTGGGCGGGCACCCGGTCAGCACGGCCACGGCGAGGGCCAACCCGGCCCAAAGCGAAATCCGACGCATCATTCCTCCGACAGCAACCACGGGAAAAGAGAGGCCCACAGGGAGCGGGCCGATGCTGTCGCGTCTAGTCGCACCCACCGGGGAGAGTCAAAAGATTTGTCTTTTCCTTGCCCCTCCGGGCAACACGAGACCCTTGATGCCCCGATTATTTCCGTGAGAGTGTGAACGGTTTGCCCATGCCCGCTGCGGTCCTCATCGTTGACGACGAAAAGAACATCCTCCTCACCCTGAGCCAGTCGTTGCAGCTGGCCGGCTACCGCACGGAGCTGGCCAGCAGCGGGCAGGTGGCGCTGGACGTGGTGAGCGCGCGGCCGGTGGACGCCGTGTTGATGGACGTGAAGATGCCGGACATGGACGGCCTCACGGTGCTGGCGAAGCTCACGGCGCTCAAGCCGGACCTGCCCGTCATCATGATGTCCGGCCACGGCACCATCGACACGGCGGTGAAGGCGACGCAGCTGGGGGCGCGCGACTTCCTGGAGAAGCCGCTGGCGCGCGACAAGCTGCTGGTGGCGCTGCGCAACGCGCTCAAGCACCAGGCGGCGATGGAGGAGCTGGAGGAGCTGCGCGCGCAGCTGGGCCGCTTCGACATGGTGGGCGGCGGGCCCGCCATGCAGCGCATCTTCTCCCTCATCCAGCGCACGGCGCCCAGCGAGGGGCGCGTGCTGATCACCGGGGAGAACGGCACCGGCAAGGAGCTCATCGCGCGAGCGCTGCACCAGAACTCCCGGCGCAAGGGCGGGCCGTTCGTGAAGCTCAACTGCGCCGCGGTGCCGCACGACCTCATCGAGAGCGAGCTGTTCGGCCATGAGAAGGGCGCCTTCACCGGCGCGGTGAGCGTGCGGCGCGGCAAGTTCGAGCTGGCGCACGAGGGCACCCTCTTCCTGGACGAGATTGGCGACATGCCGGCCGCGATGCAGTCGAAGCTGCTGCGCGTGCTCCAGGAGGGAGAACTGGAGCGCGTGGGCGGCGCGGAGACGCTCAAGGTGGACGTGCGCGTCATCGCCGCGACGAACAAGAATCTGGAGAAGGAGATCGCCGCGGGGCGCTTCCGCGAGGACCTCTACTACCGGATCAACGTCGTGCAGATTCACTCGCCGCCGCTGCGTGAGCGCCGCGAGGACCTGCCGGACCTCATCGACACGTTCCTGCGCGAGGCTTGCGCGAAGAACGGGCGGCGGCCCCTGGCGCTGTCGCCGGACGCGCTCGCGGTGATGAGCGCGTATGACTACCCGGGCAACGTGCGCGAGCTGCGCAACCTGGTGGAGCGGCTGGCCATCCTCTGCGAGGGGCCGGTCGTCTCGCGCACGGACGCGCTGGAGCTCTTGCCCCGGGGCCGTCCCCTGCCCCCCATGCCCGAGCCCACCGTGGGCGGTGATGCGC
>NZ_RAWR01000642.1:0-223 GCF_003986945.1 Corallococcus sp. AB018
AAGTAAAATTTTACTCTGATTGTAAGTAAAAGTTTACTCTGATTGTAAGTAAACTTTTACTCTGATTTAAAGTAAACTTTTGCTCTGTTCAAGAGTAAGTAAAATTTTACTCTGATTGTAAGTAAAAGTTTACTCTGATTGTAAGTAAACTTTTACTCTGATTTAAAGTAAACTTTTGCTCTGTTCAAGAGTAAGTAAAATTTTACTCTGATTGTAAGTAAAA
>NZ_RAWR01000643.1:0-216 GCF_003986945.1 Corallococcus sp. AB018
GAACCGTAACGCGCGAGAAATTGTAAGTAAACGCCGTATTTACATATCTGCCACTGTGCAGGAGAATCCGTATAGGTGTTCGAGTGTTCGAACCGTAACGCGCGAGAAATTGTAAGTAAACGCCGTATTTACATATCTGCCACTGTGCAGGAGAATCCGTATAGGTGTTCGAGTGTTCGAACCGTAACGCGCGAGAAATTGTATGTAAACGCCGTA
>NZ_RAWR01000644.1:0-216 GCF_003986945.1 Corallococcus sp. AB018
AATTTCTCATGCATTACGGTTCGAACACTCGAACACCTATACGGATTCTCCTGCACAGTGGCAGATATGTAAATACAACGTTTACCTACCATTTCTCATGCATTACGGTTCGAACACTCGAACACCTATACGGATTCTCCTGCACAGTGGCAGATATGTAAATACAACGTTTACCTACAATTTCTCACGCATTACGGTTCGAACACTCGAACACCT
>NZ_RAWR01000645.1:0-216 GCF_003986945.1 Corallococcus sp. AB018
AAACCCCGTATTTACATATCTGCCACTGTGCAGGAGAATCCGTATAGGTGTTCGAGTGTTCGAACCGTAATGCGCAAGAAATGGTACGGAAACCCCGTATTTACATATCTGCCACTGTGCAGGAGAATCCGTATAGGTGTTCGAGTGTTCGAACCGTAATGCGCAAGAAATGGTACGGAAACCCCGTATTTACATATCTGCCACTGTGCAGGAGAA
>NZ_RAWR01000646.1:0-216 GCF_003986945.1 Corallococcus sp. AB018
TACCATTTCTTGCGCATTACGGTTCGAACACTCGAACACCTATACGGATTCTCCTGCACAGTGGCAGATATGTAAATACGGGGTTTACGTACCATTTCTTGCGCATTACGGTTCGAACACTCGAACACCTATACGGATTCTCCTGCACAGTGGCAGATATGTAAATACGGGGTTTACATACCATTTCTTGCGCATTACGGGTCGAACACTCGAACA
>NZ_RAWR01000647.1:0-214 GCF_003986945.1 Corallococcus sp. AB018
CGACGCGGACTTCGGGCCCGACGCCAAGTCCGCGCAGACGGTGCGCGAGCTGGTTCGCCTTCGCGTCCAGCTCCCGGTACGTCAACTGCCGCTCGGGCGTGATGACGGCCAGCGCATCCGGCGTGCGACGCACCTGGGCCTCCACCATCGCGGGGATGCTGAGTTCGCGCGGCACCTGCGAGGCAGGCGGATTCCACTCGACGAGGAGTTGCTG
>NZ_RAWR01000066.1:0-43959 GCF_003986945.1 Corallococcus sp. AB018
CCGAAGGCCCGTTATCGCGGCACGCGCCGCAACCTCTTTGACCTCAGGCGACTCGCGGTCGTCCAAAACCTCGAGGTCGCCGCGCGCTATCAGCTCGCGGCGTGACCTAACCTGTTCGGCGCTCTAGACGGGCGCCCATGCCCAAGATCCGCAAAGTGCTCGTCGCCAACCGCGGCGAGATCGCCATCCGGGTAATGCGCACCTGCAAGGACCTCGGCATCGCCACCGTGGCGGTGTACTCCGAAGCAGACCGCTCCGCGCTGCACGTGCGCACCGCCGACCAGGCCTACTTCGTCGGCCCCCCGCCCTCGCGCGAGAGCTACCTCGTGCAGGAGCGCATCCTGGAGGTCGCGAAGGAGTCCGGCGCGGACGCCATCCACCCCGGCTACGGCTTCCTCTCCGAGAACGCGTCCTTCGTGCGCGCCTGCGAGAAGGCCGGCATCATCTTCATCGGCCCGCCGGCCGCCGCCATGGACGCCATGGGCGAGAAGACCCGCGCCCGCGCCAACATGATCAAGGCGGGCGTGCCCGTCGTCCCCGGCACCACCGAGCCCATCGCCACCATCGAGGAAGCGCGCGAGTACGCGCAGCAGATTGGCTTCCCCATCATGCTCAAGGCCGCCGGCGGCGGCGGTGGCAAGGGCATGCGCCGCGTGGAGGGCCTGGCCGACTTCGATTCCGCGTGGCGCTCCGCCAAGAGCGAGGCGCTCAACGCCTTCGGCAACGACGCGGTCTACATCGAGAAGTACCTGGAGAAGCCTCACCACGTCGAGATCCAGGTCTTCGCCGACCAGTACGGCAACACCATCCACCTGAACGAGCGCGAGTGCTCCGCGCAGCGCCGTCACCAGAAGGTGGTGGAGGAGACGCCCAGCCCCATCCTCACGCCGGAGATGCGCGCGAAGATGGGCGAGGTCGCGGTGAAGGCGGCCAAGGCCGTCAACTACGTGGGCGCCGGGACGGTGGAGTTCCTGGTGGACGTGCACCGCAACTTCTACTTCCTGGAGATGAACACCCGCCTCCAGGTGGAGCACCCCGTCACCGAGTGGGTCACCGGCCTGGACCTGGTGGCCATGCAGATTCGCGCCGCGGAAGGGGAGAAGCTCCCCCTCTTCGAGGCCCCCACCCCGCGCGGTCACGCCATCGAAGTGCGCGTGTACGCGGAGGACCCGGCGCGCAACTTCATGCCCAGCCCCGGCAAGATTCACGCGCTGCGCGTGCCGAGCGGCCCGAACGTGCGCGACGACTCGGGCGTGTTCGCGGGCTTCACGGTGCCCAACTACTACGACCCCATGATTTCGAAGCTGTCCGTGTGGGGCGCCACGCGCGAGGAGGCCATCGCGCGGGCGAAGCGTGCGCTGTCCGAGTACGTGGTGAAGGGCATCACCACCAACATCCGCTACCTGCACGGCATCCTGTCCCACCCGGAGTTCGTGGGCGGGGACTACGACACCAGCTTCCTCACCCGCCATCACACGGCGCTGCTGGGCGAGGAGGACACCAAGCTCAGCGAGGTGGCGCTGCTCGCGAGCACGCTGCACGCGTTCCAGCGCGACCAGAAGCGCGCGAAGACGCTGCCGTCGCGCGCCGGTGGCGGTGACGCCCCTGGCCGCATCAGCCCGTGGCGTCTGGCGTTGAAGAGCCGCCGCCGCTGACCTGCTTCCTCCCGCAAGCCTCCGGAAGGACCTTTCCTCATGCGTTACTTCACGAAGCAGCAGGGCCAGAAGGAAGCGGTGCCGGTGGACCTGGAGTCACTGGGCCAGGACCGCTACCGGCTCACGGTGAACGGCCAGACGTTCCAGGTGGACGCGCTGTCCGTGGACCAGGGCACGCTGTCGCTCCTGGTGGACGGCCAGTCCTACAACGTCGAGTTCGAGGAGAACGGCGACGAGATTGGAACGTTGGTGCGCGGACAGGTGAACCGCACCGACGTCGCGGATGAGCGCAAGCTGCGCATGCGCGCCGCGGCCGGTAGCTTCTCCGTGGAGGGCCGTCAGGTCATCCTCGCGCCCATGCCCGGCAAGGTGGTGAAGGTGCTGGTCGCGGTCGGTGAGGAAGTGAAGGAGGGCCAGGGGCTCGTGGTCGTGGAGGCCATGAAGATGGAGAACGAGCTCAAGAGCCCCAAGGCCGGCAAGGTCACGGAGGTGTTCGCCAAGGAAGGCACCGCCGTGGAGAACAACGCCAAGCTCGTCGTCGTGGAGTAGCCGCCCCATGGAGATGCTCTGCACGCTGCGCAGCACCACCGAGTCGCAGCGCCAGTCCCTGCACCAGGCGCCCGAAGCGCTGGAGCCCTTCCTGGAGGACGAGGAGGACTTCGGCGACGCGAAGGGCGCATCGTTCCTGGAGCTGGACATCGGCGAGGCGTGGCACGGCCTCCAGTACCTGCTCACCGGCACGGCCTGGGAGGGCACGCCGCCCCTGGACTTCCTGGTCCGCGGCGGCGAGGACGTGGGCGACATCCCGTCGGATGAAGGCACCGCGCGCGTGTTCGACGTGGCCGCCGTGAAGTCGCTGGCGGAGGCGCTGAAGAAGGCTTCCGTGGAGGACCTGCGCAAGCGCTTCGACCCCGCGACGCTCCAGGCGGAGGACATCTACCCCGGCACCTGGGACGAGGAGGAGCCCGCGGAGGATGTGGATCCGCTGGAGGAGCTGCTCTCCTACTTCGTGGAGCTCCAGAAGTTCACCGCCGCCGTGGCGAAGCGCGGCCTGTGCCTGCTCGTGCACATCGGCTGAGTCAGGCCGCCCAGCCCCGCCACACGTCGTACCCCAGCTTCAGCACCAGCGCGGCCACCACGCCGAGCACCACGACGCGCACCACCCGGTCGCCGCCCTTCACCGCCACGTGCGCGCCCAGCCACGCGCCGGTGAACTGCGCGGCGGCCATGGGCAGCGCCACCTTCCACAGCACCACGCCCCGGAGCGTGAAGAGCGCCACCGACGCCAGGTTGGAGGCGAAGTTCACCACCTTCGCGTCCGCGGACGCGCGCGCCAGGCCGTGGCCCAGCAGTGACGAGAACGCCACGATGAGGAAGGTGCCCGTGCCCGGACCGAAGAAGCCGTCATAGGTGCCAAGACAGAGCGCGATGAGCGCGCCGATGGCCTGCGCGCGCGGCCGGGGTGAGGGCTCCACGCCGTCCTTCTTCGGCGGCGCGCGGCGGAAGGCGAGGAACACCGCCACCGCGATGAGCAGCACCAGCACCAGCGGCTTGAGCACCTCCGGCTTGAGCAGCAGCACCAGCGCCGCGCCGCCGAACGCGCCCATCAGGCCGAAGGGGAACGTCGCCCGGGCCAGCTTCCAATCCACCAGCCCCGCGCGCGCGAAGCGCACCATCGCCGCCCCCGAGCCGAACACGGACTGCCCCTTGTTGGTGCCCAGCGCCACGTGCGCGGGCAGGCCCGCCGCCAGGAGCGCGGGCAGGCTGATGAGCCCGCCGCCCCCCGCGATGGCGTCCACGAAGCCCGCGCTCAGCGCGGCGACACACAACAGCACCAGCTGCACTGCGCTGACGTCCATGTCCACGATGGCGCCCCGCTTATCACCCTTACTTGCGCGGGGTCGAAGCTTGGGGGTCAATGGGGTCCATGCTCGCGACCCTGATGACCGTGCTGGCGCTGACGCTCGCCGCGCCGCCCTCGACGCCTGACGCGACCACCGCCACGTGCCGCTCCATCGACGGGCACGTGTCCTGTGGCTACGCGTGCAAGTCGGATGGACAGCGCGTGCGGTGCGCCCAGACGCTCCAGGGCAAATGTACCGTCATCGACGGACAGGCCACCTGTTTCGACCCGCCGGCCTACGTGGTGAAGGCGTACGGCGCCGCGCTGCCGGACTCGGAGTGCAAGACCATCGACGGGGTGGTGGGCTGCGGGTACGGGTGCGCCACGGACTTCGGCAAGGTGCAGTGCGCGAAGACGCCCGCGGGCGCGTGCCGCAGCCAGGGTGGCAACGTGATGTGCTTCGACCCGCCCGCCGCGGTGTTCGCGGTGTTCGGCCGGCAGGTGCCGCGCGCGCAGTGCGTCAGCAACGGCGTGCAGATGGCGTGCGGCTACAACTGCGTGAACGCCTCCGAAGGGGTGCGCTGCGCGAAGTCGCCCCTGGGCGTGTGCAAGGCGCAGAACGGCCACCTCACCTGCTTCGACCCGTCGCCCGCGGCGCTCTGCGCGTGGGGCAAGGGCCTGCCGGCGCCCCAGTGCAAGCTGAGCGAGGTGGGCCCGGTGTGCGGCTTCAACTGCACCACGGCGTACGGAAAGGTGGCGTGCGCGGGGACCCCGGCGGGCATCTGCAAGGTCTTCGACAGCGAGGTGTACTGCTTCGACCCGCCCGCCGAGCAGCAGGCCGACGCGGCGTGTCTGGCCAACGTGGGGCTGGCGGCGATGGAGGGCGCCACGCCCTGAAACGCCCGTCCGGCCGCTCGTGTGACGTCGTCTGCTTGGACGCGGGCACGGGCGGCGATAAAATTCCAACTTCTCGGCGATCCAGGGACTGGGAGCAGGACGGCACATGGCGGAGGGCGAGGTCCGGCAGTACTGGGTGCGGAACGATCGGGGCACCACCTGGGGGCCCCTGACGGGCGCGACCATCGAGCTGCTCATCGACAGCGGCTCCATCCAGGGCAAGATCCAGGTCTCCATCGATGGCCTGCAGTTCGCCTTCCCGTGGCGCTTCCCGGAGGTGCGGGACTCGTTCCCCCGGGAGCTGTGGGGCGACGGCGCACCCGCGTCGCTGCTGCAATCCACGCCCGCGGCCATCGCTCCGCCCCCACCCGGCCCTGCCGCGCCCGTCGCGGGTCCGGCCGCCGTGCCCATGGCGGGCCCTGGAATGGCCCCTGTCGCGGGTCCTGGCACCCGGCCGCCCATGGCGGGCCCTGGCGCGATGCGGCCCGGGCCTGGAGCCGTGCGTCCGCCCGTCGACGCGGCGGGACGCCCTGTCGCGGCCGCGCGGCCTCCGGGTCCTCCGGTCGCGGCGGCCCGTCCGGCGGGAGCACCTGGCGCGGGAGCGGCTCCGGCGGCGGCTCCGCAGGCACCGCAGAGTCCGGCGGATGACGGGACCAACACGGTGCCGCCGCAGGGGCAGCTCCAGCAGTGCTCACCCCTGCAGCTGTATGGGCGCATCGCCGCGGGCGAGCAGACGGGCCTGCTGACGTTGGGGCTTTCGGACCGCACGCTGTCCGTCCACTTCCGCAAGGGCAGCCCGGAGTACGTGGACTCGTCGCACGCGGAGGACGCGCTGGGCGTGTCGCTGATGGGCGCGAGGCTCCTGACGGCGGAGCAGCTCCAGCAGGCGGAGGGTTCCAAGGAGCGCTTCGGAGGCGACCTGCTCGCGGCGCTGTTCGGGTTGGGGCTGCTCCAGCCGGCGACGGCGTTCACGCAGCTGTCGCAGCGGGCGCTGGGCATCCTGGGCAAGGCGCTGCGTGCGGAGTCCGGCACGTTCACCTTCGAGGCGCGGGACCTGCCCGCGCAGAAGGCGATGCCGCTGGGCAACCGCTGGGCGCTGATCAGCGACCAGGTGCGGCGCATGCCGACGGCGGACCTCAAGCGGCGGCTGGCCTTCGTGCTGCCCATGCCCATCATGAAGTCCGGGGGCCGGGTGGCCTCCAGCGAGCTGCGCCTGACGCCGCACGAGGTCCGCGCGCTCTCCTTCATCGACGGGGTGCGCTCGCTGGGGCAGCTGCTCCAGGACGTGCCGCAGGACACGGATCACCTGCTGCGCGTGGCGTTCCTGCTGAAGGAGCTGAACGGCGTCTCCTTCGCGTCGGCCTCGCGCGCGCAGACGGCGGCCTCCGGCCCCACGGCGGGCCCGGGCAACCCGACCCGTCCGTCCGGCACCGTCCCCACCGTGGGTGCGGGGAATCCGACCCGTCCATCCGGCACCGTGCCCACCGTGGGACCTGGAGCCACCGGCCCGGGTGCCGCGCCCGGAGCACCTGCCGCCGCGAACACCGGAGCCAGACCCGGTGCGCCCGTCGCGGGCCCTGGAGTCGCCGGAGCCGGTGCGGCCGTCGCGAGCCCGGGTGCCGCGCCCGGAGCACCTGCCGCCGCGAGCGCTGGAGCCAGACCCGGAGCGCCCGTCGCGGGTCCGGGTGCCGCGCCCGGTGCGCCTGTCGCCGGTCCAGGTGCCGCGCCCCGCCCCGCCGGTGCCGCCCCCGTGGCGGGTCCCGGTGCCGCGCGTCCAGCCGCCGCGCCCACGGCGGGCCCGGGTGCGGCGCCCCGTCCTCCTCCGGGTGCCCCCGCCGGAGCCGCCCCTGCCGCGGGCCCGGGTGCGCGTCCCCCGGGTGCCCCTGCTGGAGCCGCTCCCATGGCGGGTCCCGGTGCCGCCCGGCCCGCTCCGCCCGTCGTCGCCGCTCCGGCGGCCCCGGCCGCCTCGGGTCCCGCGCCCGGTTCGGACGAACTGCCCGCGCTGCGCCAGCTCGCCGCGACCCTGAAGGGCCAGAACCACTTCCAGCGGCTGGGCCTCACCGAACAGACCGAAGGCAGCGCGGTGAAGATCGCCTACTTCCGCCTGGCCAAGCTCTACCACCCGGACACCCTGCCCCAGGGCGCCCCCCCGGAGCTGGAGAAGCTCAAGGCGGAGGTGTTCGCGTACATCGGTGACGCCTACCGCGCCCTCTCCGACGACAAGAGCCGCGCGGCCTACATCGAGGAGCTCAAGAGCGGCGGCGGCGACGGCGTGGACATCCAGGCCATCCTCCAGGCGGAAGAGCTCTTCCAGAAGGCCTGCATCCTGGTGAAGGCGCGCAAGTACCCGGAGGCCGTGAAGATGCTCAACGAGGCCATCTCCCTCAACGCGGAAGAGCCCGAGTTCTTCGCCTGGCGGGGCTATGCGCGCTTCCTCGTCGCCCCGGACAAGAAGGCCGCCCAGCCGGAGGCCTTCCGCGAAATCCAGGCCGCCCTTAAACGCAACGAGCGGTGCGCCCCCGCCCACTACTTCCTGGGCGTCATCGCCAAGCTGTGCGGCGACGCGGCCGGGGCCCTCAAGCACTTCAAGCGGACGGTCGAGCTGCAACCGGACCACATCGATGCGATGCGAGAGGTCCGCATGGCGTCGCAAAAGAAGTAGGGTGCGCGCCTTTTCAAGGAGACACCCCCCATGCCCCTCACCGGGAAAGAACGCCGCCACCTGCGGGCCCTCGGCCACCACCTGGAGCCGGTGGTCATCGTCGGCTCGTCCGGCGTCACCGAGGGCGTCATCGCCGCCATCGAGCAGGCGCTGAACGACCACGAGCTCATCAAGGTGAAGATCAACGAAGGCCCGGAAGGCCGCCACGAAGGCGCCGACAGCATCGCCGAGGCCACCGGCTCGGAGCTCGCACAGCTCCTGGGCCGCACCGCCCTCTTCTTCAAGCGCCGCAAGCAGAAGTCCCACTTCGAGGACATCCTCAAGGGCCCACATGAGCCCCGTCCGGCCCCCAAGGCGGACGAAGAGAAGAAGCCGCGCCGCCGTTAGCCGCACCGTTTTCCAGAGGTCGCGGGGAATCCAGACTCATCCCCGCACTTTCTGCGGGTTCGAGGGCAGTCGGACCCTCGTACCGGGTTCGAAATGTCCCTACGCTGGGGGTCTTCCCCCCGCGGAGGTGACGTGCAGACTTCCTCGTCCTCCCCTTCAGCCTCCCCCGGCTGGCACGACGTGCTGATGCATCACCTGGAGCCGCTCCTGGGTGACTTCACCGCGAAGATGGCCATCCACACCGCTGCGTTGCGGGCCCTCAAGCGTCCACCGGAGCAGGTGGGCGTTCAGGACGTGCCGCAGGTGCTGGAGGGCCTCAAGCCCATGCTCAACGTCTTCATCGGCGCGGTGCGCACGACGAACACCCTCACGGAGATTTCGAAGGCCATGGAGAAGCTGCGATGAACGCCCCCCGTTCTTCCTCGGGTCGCGCCTTCAAGCGGATGGCGCCGTGGCTGGGCGCCGTCGTGGTGCTCCAGCTGGTGCACCTGGCCGCGGTGGCCACGTCGTTCCAGGACGCGCCCCGGCTGGCGCTCGTGGGTGACGTGGCGGGCTGGACGGTGGGACTGCTCGCGGTGGCGGGAACGGCGGCGGCGGCGCTGTCGTTCGGCGCGGGGGACTACCTGCGCCGCGTGTGGGGCCTGCTGACGGCGGGAGCGGTGCTGTCGCTGGTCAGCACGGCCCTGCGCAGCTACTGGATGCACGCGGTGCCGGACGTGCCCTTCACGGAGTCACCGCTGCTGCCCGTGCGCATGGGCGTGGTGGTGCTGGCGAACGTGTGCACGACGTTCGCGCTGGTGCTGCTGTCTCGGACCTACAAGCAGTCCGGTCTGCAGCCGCCGCCCAGCTCCCGCGCGTCGCTGCTGTGGGCGGTGGCGGCGGTGGCGGCGCTGGCGGTGGGTGGGCCGGCGCTCGTCACTGCGGTGGGCCACCTGGGCCAGGGCTTCGCGGCCACGTGCACGGCGGTCATCGCGCTGGCGTCCACGCTGGCGGACATGACGACCATCCTGCTCGTCGCGCCCATCCTCCGCGTCGCGTACATGCTGCGCGGTGGGCGGCTCGCGTGGGTGTGGTGGGCCATGGGCGTGTCCGGCGCGGTGTGGCTCTTCTACGACGCGCGCGAGTGGCTGGCGCCGCTGTTGCCCGGCAATCCCGCGGAGGCGGTGGAGCTGCTGCGCACGCTGCGCACCTCGGGGCTCGCGATGCTGGGGCTCGCAGGGTGGTTGCAGCGCTCGGCGCTCATGTCGGCCCAGCGCCAGTCCAGCCCGGGCGTCGTCGTCCCCACCGCCTGACACGGCCCGTCGCGTCGAGCTGACGCACGAGGCCACCACCGGCCCGCTCCGTCTTCCGGGGCGGGCCGTCGTGTTTCCAGGGGCACGGGGCTGGAGGAGACTGGGACTTCCCGTTCTCCTCACTGGAGGCTCCCCGCCCATGCGCTCTTTCCCGACGTCCCTGCTGTTGGCCACCTGTCTTCTGGCGGGATGCCGGACGGCGAGAGAAGCACCGGCGGCACAGGCGAAGGCGGACTGCGGCCCGGTGATTCCCGGCATGGAGGCGGTGCTCAAGCCCGCGGCCTTCGTCGTGTTGGGAGAGATTCACGGTACGCAGGAGGCTCCGGCCTTCGCGGCGCGGCTGGCGTGTCACGCGGCGGCGGCGGGACAGCCGGTGCGGCTGGCGTTGGAGCTGCCGGTGGAGGAGCAGGCGCGCCTGGACGCGTTCGTCTCGGGCGAGTCCGAGGGGCCTCCCGACAGCGCCTTCTGGCGCCGCGAGGTGCAGGACGGCCGCAGCAGCGAAGCCATGCGGAGCCTGCTGGAGCGCGCGAGGGAGTTGAGGCACGCGGGGCTGCCGCTGCGGGTGGTGGCGTTCGACGCGGGTGGCAAGGACCGCGATGACACGATGGCGGCGCAGCTCCGTCAGGCGCGGAGCGAGGCGCGTGGAGACACCTTCATCGTGCTCGTGGGCAACCTGCACGCGCGCCGCGACGTGGGCGCGCCCTGGAACGAGAAGCTCCAGTTCATGACGCACCGGTTGCTCGAAGCGGAGCCCGGTCTGGTGTCGCTCGACCTGGCGAACACCGGGGGCTCCGCGTGGATCTGCCGGGGCATGACGGCGGACACCTGTGGCCAGCAGTCCCTGCGAAGCCGGGGCGAAGCGCAGGCCCCGGGCATCACGCTCCAGAAGAACGCGGAGGACCCGGACGGCTACGACGGCACCTACGCCGTGGGAGCACTGAACGCCTCACCGCCCGCGTTCGGCGCCACGAGCACCGCGACGCCCGAGCCTCGCTGAGGCTCCGAACCAGGTGTCGTCCCGCCCACGCCCGGGCCATCGAGGAGTGGCCGACCTCCCACCGGGCGCGCTACATGCGCGGCTCCATTCTTTTTGGGTACGAGGAACCTGGAATGCTCGCACGCACCTGGCGCGGGGTGACGAAGGCGGAGGACGCCGACGCCTACCTCGCCTATCTCCACCAGACGGGCCTCACGCACTACCGGCGCACGCCGGGCAACCTGGCCGCGTACTGCCTGCGCAAGGTGGCGGACGGACGCGCGGAGTTCCTCCTCGTCACGTTGTGGGAGTCCATGGACGCGGTGAAGCGCTTCGCGGGGGACTCGCCGGAGCGCGCCATCTTCTTCCCGGAGGACGACCGCTACCTCATCGACCGGGACGTGCACGTCACCCACTACGAGGTCCCCTTCGCGGAAGGCCAGGCCTTCGAGCCCCAGCGGATCCGCTTCGACGACTTCCGGGTGGCGGGGCCCGCGGGCGACCTGCGGTTGGTGGACACCGGCGGTGACGGGAAGGCATTGCCTGTCGTCTTCGTGCACGGACTCGCGGGCAACGCGTCCCACTGGCAGGCGCAGTTGGAGCACCTGGCCCGTCAGGGCCGCCGGGGCATCGCGCTGGAGCTGCGCGGCCACGGGGGCTCTACCGTGCCGGAGCCGGAGGACTACACGCTGGAGTCGCTCGCCGGGGACATCGCCGCCGTCGTGCGCGCGCTGGGGCTGCGCCGCTTCGTGCTGGTGGGGCACAGCATCAGCGGGGGCGTGACGCTGGCGTACGCGGGGGAGAACCCGCGGCAGGTGGCAGGCCTGTTCCTGGTGGATCCGATGACGGACTCGCGCCAGTACCCCGAGGAGCAGGTGGCCGCATACATCGCCTCGCTGGACGCGCCGGACGTGGCGCAGGCGGTGCGGCAGGACTGGGCGCAGATGGCGGGGCCGCGCGCGGACGTGCGCGAGCGGCTGCTGGCGGACCTGGACGCGACGCCGTTGTCCGCCGTGACGGCCGTGCAGCGCTCCAGCCTGCGCTTCGACCTGACGGCGGCGCTCGCGCGCTACCCGGGGCCAAAGTTCTCGCTCGTCGCGCCGGACAACGACGCGCCGCACAGCCTCCACCGGCTGGGGGAAGGCGTGGCGCACCAGGTGGTGGAGGGCGCCGGCCACTGGATCCAACTGGACCATCCGGACGAGGTGAACGCCGCGCTGGACGCGTTCCTCACGAAGTCAGCACCAGCTTGACGAGCTCCGGGGGGCTGCCCAGCCGCATGGGGGGCCCCCAGAAGCCGCAGCCCCGGCTGACGTAGATGTGTGAATCGCCGTGCCGGTAGTGGCCAGAGGAGTGTTCCCAGCTCAACCCGATGAGCGCTGTCATGGGGAAGAGCTGGCCGCCATGGGTGTGGCCGGAGATCTGGAGGTCCACGCCGCGCTCCGCGGCCACCTTGAAGTTGGCGGGCTGGTGCGCGAGCAGCACCGCGGCGCGCTCGGGGTCGCGGTCCGCGAGCGCCAGGTCCAGGTCATAGCCCTTCTGTCCCAGGCGCCGGCCGCCGTGCCAGTCGTCCACGCCGACCAGGTCGAACGCGCCGCCCGCGTCGCCAATGCGCACGTGCCGGTTGCGCAGCGAAGGAATGCCCATGGAGCCCAGGTGGGCCACCCAGTCCTCCGCGCCGGACGAATAGTCATGGTTGCCGGTGACGAAGAAGCTCCCGTAGCGAGCATGGAGGTTGCCGAGCGCCGCGACGAAGCCGCCCAGCCGGGCCACGGTGCCATCCACCAGGTCACCGGTGATGGCGACCAGGTCTGGCTTGAGCGCATTGGCCCGCCGCACGAGCTCATCCATGAAGCGCCGCTGGATGAAGGGGCCCACGTGCAGGTCGGTGAGCTGCACGATGCTGAAGCCGTCCAGCGAGCGGGGCAGCTTCGGAATGCGAACCACCACCTCCGTGACCTCCGGAGCAGTGAACGCGCGCCAGCTCCCATACCCCGCCAGTCCCCCACCCAGAGCGAGAGCCCCACCCGCGGTCGCCTGCGACAGGAAGCGCCGCCGTTCGGCATCCACGGAGGGAGCGGCGGGAGCAGGACGAAGCCGGCGCCCCAGAGCGAGCACGGCCCGTCCCAGGTCGACGCCCGCGAGAGCAAGCACCAGACACAGCGCCACGCCCATCCACGAATAGGACACCAGCTCCACGACGTCGCCAGGAGCCTCCGGAAGCGTGCGTTGCAGATACCGCCGCGCAATCAGCACGAGCGTCATGATGCCCAGCACGAGCGCGGCAACGAGCCGGGGCCCACGGCGGGACGTGAGGTTCCACACAAGCCGCCGGAACAGGTACAGGTGCCCGAGCGCGGCACCCAGCGCGATGAGGAGTGAGAACGGAGACAGCGGCATGGGCACAAGCCTCCCGCGCCTCGTGCCCGGGCGCACCTGAATCCGTGCTCGGCCGGCCGCCCGCCGTGAGTCGCTGCCCGGAAGCGGACGACTCCGTCAGCTGTGCTCGTCCCACAGGAAAAAGAGCTCCAGCGCCAGAACCTCGAAGGGCTCGACGTGGACGGTTGCACTTCCGGAATGGAAGCCCACCTGCCTGTAGCCTTCCGCCTCCAACCGGAGCACCTCCAACGTGCGGGGCACCGGATCCAGGAACCAGACATGGCGCACGCCTTCGCGTGCATACACTGGCAGTTTTGCCTGGCGGTCCAGCTTCCGGGTGGACGGCGACAGCACTTCGCAGACCCAATCCGGCGCGAGGCGGGAGGCAGCCCCCCGAGGCGTTTCTGGCAGCCGCTCGCGCCGCCAGCCCGCGATGTCCGGAATCAGGACATCCGTTCCAAAGTGGAGCTCGGGCTCATCCAGGATGAGCCATCCACCGGGCCCGCCGCGCCCCCGGTCGAAGGGACCCGTGAGTTCCGCGCCCAGGTGCGACGCCACGATGAGATGGGGAGCCGCAGGCCGGGGGCTCGCATACAACTCCCCCGCGACAATCTCCCCCACGACCCCCTCCGGGAGCGCCTCCAGGTCCGCATAGGTCGCGGGTTTCTTTCCCATGGATTCCCTCCAGTCCTCGCCGCCCATCACTCTATCCATGACGGGGAGAGGTAGCACGCCCGTCCGACATGACAGGGCACACGTCCGGCGCCCTACCCTACACATCTCCCACGGATTCCCCGTCCAATTCCCTGCCGCGCCTCCACGCGGTGGTTAAGAGGCCCGCGCTTCCTTCCATCTTCACGAAAGGCCCCCTCATGGCCACGCCGCTCCAGGGACGTGAAATCCGCCTGAAGTCCCGCCCGCACGGTGAGCCCACGCCGGACAACTTCGAGTTCGCCACGGTCACCGTCCCGGAACCCGCCGAGGGCCAGGTCCTCGTGCGCAACCACTTCATGTCCGTGGATCCGTACATGCGCGGCCGCATGAACGACGCGAAGTCCTACGTCCCGCCCTTCAAGCTGGGCGAAGTCATGGACGGCGGCAGCGTGGGCCAGGTGATCCGCTCGCGCTCGCCTGACTTCAAGGAAGGCGACTTCGTCGTCGCCGGCACCGGCGGCTGGCGCGAATACGCCGTCGCTCCCGCGAAGCACTACCAGAAGGCCGACCCGTCCGTGGGCCCGCTCTCCGCGTACCTCGGGGTGCTCGGCATGCCGGGCATGACCGCGTACGTGGGCCTGCTCGACATCGGCAAGCCGAAGGCCGGCGACACCGTCTTCGTGTCCGCCGCCGCAGGCGCCGTGGGCGGCGTCGTGGGCCAGATTGCCCGCATCAAAGGCTGCCGCGTGGTGGGCAGCGTCGGCTCGGACGCGAAGGTGAAGCACCTCCGCGATGACCTGAAGTTCGACGCCGCCATCAACTACAAGTCCGCGCCCATCGCCGAGTCCCTGGCCAAGGCCTGCCCGGACGGCATCGACGTCTACTTCGACAACGTGGGCGGCGACCACCTGGAGGCCGCCATCGGCCTGATGAAGAACCACGGCCGCATCGTCCTGTGCGGCGCCATCTCTGTTTACAACGCCACCGCCCCCACGCCCGGTCCGCGCAACCTGGGACTCGCCGTGGGCAAGCGCCTCACCCTCCAGGGCTACATCGTCATGGACCACGCGGACCGCCGGGCGGACTTCCTGCGCGACGTGGGTCAGTGGCTGCGCGAGGGCAAGGTCCAGGACGTCTCCACCATCGTGGACGGCCTGGACAAGGCCCCCGACGCCTTCATCGGCCTGCTGCGCGGCGACAACACCGGCAAGATGCTGGTGCGCCTGGCGAAGGACGCCTGACGCTCGCTGGCCAACGTCGCGAACGAACGCCACCGGACACAGCCGCCGTCTTGCGTCCTGCACCTCTCAGACGCGGGACACAAGACGTGCGGCCTCCGCCGCGTCCGGCACCCTGCACGCCCTTTCGCAGGAGGCAGTGCGGTGACCTCACAGAAGCATCCGGACGCGGTTCGCGTCGACGAGAAGAGCAAGGACCAGCAGCTCGCGAAGGACCGCGCGGAGCCCACGGGCAACTTCCTCACCACGGACCAGGGCATCCGCGTCGAGCACACCGACGACTCGCTCAAGATTGGCGCGCGCGGACCCACGCTCCTGGAGGACTTCCACTTCCGCGAGAAGATGACCCGCTTCGACCACGAGCGGATCCCCGAGCGCGTCGTCCACGCGCGCGGCGCGGGCGCCCACGGCTACTTCCAGGTCTACGAATCCCAGGCGAAGTACACCCGCGCGAAGTTCCTCCAGGACCCGTCCAAGAAGACGCCCGTGTTCGTGCGCTTCTCCACCGTCGCGGGCTCGCGCGGCTCCGCGGACACCGCGCGTGACGTGCGCGGCTTCGCGGTGAAGTTCTACACGGAAGAGGGCAACTGGGACCTGGTGGGCAACAACATCCCCGTCTTCTTCATCCAGGACGGCATCAAGTTCCCGGACATCATCCACGCCGCCAAGCCGGAACCCCACCACGAGATTCCCCAGGCGCAGACGGCGCATGACTCCTTCTGGGACTTCGTGTCGCTCGTCCCGGAAACGATGCACATGATCATGTGGATCATGTCCGACCGCGCCATCCCGCGCAGCTTCCGGATGATGCAGGGCTTCGGCGTCCACACCTTCCGCTTCATCGACGAAAAGAACACCGCGCGCTTCGTGAAGTTCCACTGGAAGCCGCTGCTGGGCACGCACTCGCTCGTCTGGGATGAAGCGCAGAAGCTCGGCGGCAAGGACCCGGACTTCCACCGCCGCGACCTCTTCGAGGCCATCGAGCAGGGCGACTTCCCCGAGTACGAGCTGGGCGTTCAAATCCTGGAGGAGAAGGACGCGCAGGCGCTGGGCGTGGACCTGCTGGACGCGACGAAGCTCATCCCGGAGGAGGTGGCGCCGGTGCAGCCCGTGGGCAAGCTCACGCTCAACCGCAACCCGACCAACTTCTTCGCGGAGACGGAGCAGGTCGCCTTCTGCGTGGCCAACATCGTGCCGGGCATCGACTTCACGGATGATCCGCTGATGCAGGCGCGGCTCTTCTCGTACCTCGACACGCAGCTGACGCGCCTGGGCGGGCCGAACTTCGCGGAGATCCCCATCAACCGCCCGGTGGCGCCGGTGCACAACCACCAGCAGGACGGCTTCGGCCGGCACACGAGCAACGTGGGCCGCGCCAACTACTTCCCCAACTCGCTGGGCGGTGGCTGCCCGTTCCTCGCGGCCCAGCAGCAGGGCGGCTACGTGCACCACCCGGAGCAGGTGAGCGGGAAGAAGGTGCGCGAGCGCGCCGCCTCCTTCAACGACCACTACAGCCAGGCGGCCCTCTTCTTCCGCAGCCTGTCCGAACCGGAGCAGCAGCACCTCATCGACGCGTGCCGCTTCGAGCTGGGCAAAGTCGAGACGAAGGCCATCCAGGAGCGCGTGCTGGAGCACTTCGCGAAGATCGACGCCCTCCTGGTGTCGGCCGTGGCGGAAGGACTGGGCCTGCCCGCGCCCAAGGCCACGCCCGTCACGCCCAAGGGCCCTCCCGCGTCCAAGGCCCTGAGCATGGAGGCCATGAAGCTGGCCACGCCGCCGTCCATCAAGACGCGGAAGATTGGCGTGCTCGTCGCGGACGGCGTGGACGCGGACGAACTGATGGCCCTGCGCAAGGAGTTGGAGTCCCAAGGTGCCCAGCTGAAGGTCATCGCCAAGCGCCTGGGCACGGTGAAGGCCTCCAACGGCAAGGACGTGCCGGTGGACAAGAGCGCCATGACCACCGCCTCCGTGGAGTACGACGGCGTCTTCATCCCCGGCGGCGCCGCGAGCGTGGCCACGTTGAAGAAGGACGGCGAGTCGCGCCACTTCGTGCAGGAGGCCTACCTGCACTGCAAGACGGTGGGCGCGTCCAAGGACGCGGAGGAGCTGCTCAAGGCCTGTGAAATCGACCCGGCCGCGCCCGGCGTCGTCGCGGGCTCCAAGGCAGGGGCCGGCGCGGCGCTGGCCACCGCGTTCGCGAAGGCGCTCGCGAAGCACCGGCACTGGGACCGCAAGGACAACGACCGCGTCCCGGCCTGAGGTCCACTGAGGCGAAGGTCACCGCGTCCGCTGTGACGCGGTGACGCGCCGCCACCCGGCAGGACAGCCCTCGCGCAGCACCCGCGCCGCCGCGAGGGCACAGGCATAGCTGCTCGTGATGGGGCGCTCGCACCAGGCGCCGTCCGCGTACAGCCGCACCGTGGCCGCGTCCTCGACGTGGTCCACGATGTCTCCCTTCCTCAGCGCGTGGGCCATGGCCGCGTCCGCCACCGTCACCACCGACGGCAACCCGGACGGCAGACCCGATACAGGACCCGCGGAGCAGAGCACCAGGCTGCCCTGCTCCACCGCGCGGTCCAGCAGCGCGGTGAGGGGCGCCTCGAAGGCGCGGCCCACGGTGCCCAGGCTCAGGTTGATGAGGTCCGGCCGCACGTCCTGCGTGAGCCACTCCAGCGCTTCCAGCAGGCCCAGCGAATCGCCGCGCATCCGCCCATCCAGCACGCGCGCGACGTACCACTCCACGTCGGCACCGGGACGGCCCTGCTCCATCAGGATGCTCAGCACCGCGGTGCCGTGGCCGTGCGCGTCCTCCAGGTCCTCCAACACGGAGTCGCCGCCGCGCCAGGCCGCCAGCTCCTCACGCGAGTGGACACGGGACTCCAGGCGCCGCGCCTCCCGGTCCACCGTGAAGCTCGCGGCTCCGGCGAGCGACAGCCCCGCCCCGCGAAGGAAGCCTGCCGACACTCCACTGTCCACGATGGCGACCTTCATGGGGGCAGGGCCTTGCGACACGCCTAGCAGGAGCTGCTCGAGTCCTCGCCCACCGGGTACTTGAGCACCGGGAAGTAGGTGCCCACCCACTGGGTACCGCTCCAGGTGTAGTGCTGGCCGTTGAGGTACGACGTCGCGCAGGCGTGGCCCATCAGGTCCTCGGACCCGCTGACTTCCTCCAGCAGCTTCGACACGTCCTTGCTCGTGAACTTCATGGCAACACTCCCGGCGTTGAATTGGGGGGAAAAGCGGGAAGGAGCCTAGGGGGCCAGTGAGCGGGTCGCAATGATGTGGGGCGTCCCTCGCAGGGGAACGCGGCGCCGGACTCGCGAGGGGGTTAGGGTCTGCCGGTCCACCGGTGTGAGAGGTGTCTCGCGATGAAGCTCTGGGCCCGCTGGTTCCGCATTCCCTTCTGGCAGCGAGTGCTGGGCGCCTTCGTGCTGGGAGCGCTCGCCGGATGGGCGCTGGGCGACCGCGCCGGCACGTGGCTCCAGCCGCTGGGCACACTCTACGTCCAGCTGATCCGGATGATCGCTACACCGCTGGTGTTCTTCGCCGTCATCCACGCGGTGTCCGCGCTGCGCGGCCAGAAGAGCGTGGCGGCGCTGGGCGGCCGCACCTTCCTCTGGTTCGCCGTCACCGCCGCGCTCGCCGTGGGCGTGGGCCTGGGCACCGCGGCCCTCACGAAGCCGGGCCTGGGCGTGGGCACGCTCCAGGTGGCCAGCGACTTCAAGCCGCGCCAGGTGCCCGGCCCGGTACAGGTCCTGCTGGACGTGGTGCCCACCAACCCCTTCGCCGCGCTGGCGGAGGGCAAGATGCTCCAGGTCATCTTCTTCGCGGGCCTGCTGGGCTTCGCGCTGGTGAAGCTGGGAGACCGCACCGCGCGTCTGCGGCAGCTCGTGGGCGAGGCCAGCGACGCGATGATTCAGGTCACCCGCTTCGTGCTGGAGCTGACGCCGCTGGGCACCTTCGGCCTCATCGCCGCGCTGGTGGGCACCTACGGCTTCGAGCGCCTGCTGCCCCTGGGCACCTTCGTCCTCACGCTGTACCTCGCGTGCGCGGTGCACGTCGTCTTCGTGTACGGCGGGCTGCTCGCGGCGCACGGGCTCAACCCGCTGCGCTTCTTCCGGGGCGCCGCGCCGGGCATGCAGGTGGCGTTCGTCAGCTCCTCCAGCTTCGCGTCCATGCCGGTGGCCCTGCGCAGCGTCACCCACAACCTGGGCGTCGACCGGGACTACGCGGCGTTCGCGGTGCCCCTGGGAGCATCCATCAAGATGGACGGCTGCGGCGCCATCTATCCGGCGATGACGTCGCTCTTCATCGCCCAATACTTCGGCCTGACGCTGTCCGCGCCCCAGCTCTTCATCATCCTGCTGGCGTCCGTGCTGGGCAGCTTCGGCACCGCCGGCGTGCCCGGTACGGCGGTGGTGATGACCACCGTCGTCCTCAGCTCCGCGGGGTTGCCCCTGGAGGGGCTGGGCTACCTGCTGGCCATCGACCGGGTGCTGGACATGATGCGCACCCTCACCAACGTCACCGGCCAGATGCTGGTGCCCGTCCTGGTGGCCCGCGAGGAGGGCCTCCTGGACCTGGCCGTCTACAACCGCGCGTCCAGCAACGTGGGGCTGGAGGAGCCCCCGTCGCCGGCCGCCTGAGCGCTACTTGCAGGTCGTCACTTGCAGGTCTTCGGCGGCATCGAGTCGATCCAATCCGCGACGAGCTGCGCGCCCTCCGCGTGGTGAATCGTGCGGCCAATCTGCGGCATCATCTTGCCGGACTCCTCAGTGTGCAGCCGGTACCAGAGGATGGACTCCGCGTGGTTGCCGGGGACGATGTCGAACTCGCCGCCCACGCCCGCGCCCGCTGAGCCCGGGCGCTTGCACTCGCCCAGTGAGAACAGGCTGGTGTTGTCGAAGTTGAGGAACAGCTGGCTGGTGATGCCCGCCGTCCCGTTCGGGTTGTGGCAATGCGCGCAGTTGATGTCCAGGTACGTGCGCGCCCGCGTGTCCAGGTTCGCCGACTGCGGGTCGAACGCGTCCGGCGCCTTCGGCAGCTCCGCCTGGGCGGGCAGCCCGTCCAGCTTGCCCAGCGACGCCAGGTACTCCAGCTGGTCGCGCTCCACGCCTCCGTAGGTGTTCGTGCGGTGCAGGTAGCGCGCCTTCACACCAATGGGGTGCATCACCTGGTCGCCCTTCTCATCCACCAGGTGGTGGCACTGCTGGCACTGGTTCTTCTGTGGCACCGAGTACCGGAACGACCGGGTCTCCCCCTCCAGGTCGATGAACGTCACGTCGCGCACGCGGCCGCCGGGGACCATCGTGGCCTCCGTCTGCTCCGCGTTCCAGACGTACGGCCACGCCTCCCAGCCGGAGGGCTGGCGCACCAGGACGCGCGTCTCGATGACCCGCACGTCCTGGTCCGGTTTCCGCAAGTCCGCCGGGAAGGCGAACGTCTTCGTGATGAGCGTCCCCACCGGCAGGTCCAGCGCGTCCACAGGCGCGTAGTGCGCCGTCTTGCCGGGGGGGATGTAGAGGGTGCGTGACTTGACCGCGTAGTCGGAGAACAGCGGGGTGGACAGGGTGTAGGGCACGTTGCCCTCCACCGGGATGAGCCCCCCGTCCGCCGGGCTTCCGGTGAACAGCCCGAAGCCCGACAGCACGCTGGGGATGGCCAGCGGCGGCCCCGCGTCCACGGGCCCCGCGTCCGGAACGCCCGCATCGAGCGTTCCGGCATCCATCCCCGCGTCAGGTTCACCCGCGTCCGGAACCCCCGCGTCCCCCGTTCCGGCATCCACGGTCCCCGAGTCGGGTGTGGGCCCGGGGCCTTCCGGGTCGGAGGAACCGCAGGCCGCCAGCGTCAACGCCAGCAGCACCACGGAGAGACGAGGGCTCACGAACGACGTCCACATGGGTGTCACGCTCCCTGACCTCGGTTACGGCTTGATGAAGTCGCCAATCGTCAGCGCGGGGCTGAAGCCCGAGCAGTTGAACTCCGCCTTCGTGGCCGGGTAGTGCCGCGTGAGGGCCCACCCGCCCGCGAAGTTGCCCGTGGCCGCGGCCGCACCCGCCGCCACCAGGTCCAGGTCCGCGATGGCGTTGACGGTGCCCGAGGGCAGCGTGTTGTCGGCGAAGCAGATGTTGATGGGGTTCAGCTCCGTGCGGGCATGGCCGTAGGGGTCCACGCCGTCCCACACCAGGTGCTCCACGCCCTTCGCGCCCTGCGTCTCGCCGTAGGTGTAGAGCGCCGCCAGGGCCGCGCCCAGGGGCCGCAGCTGCGGGCTCAGGTTGCCGTTGTCCACGTTGTCGCCGCTGCCACCCTGGAAGGTGTTGCCGTGGATGTAGACGTCCGAGCTCGCGAAGTTGAAGCCGCCCGCTTCCCACAGCGCGACGTCGTCCTCGATGGTGAGGCCGCTCAGCACCGCCACGTCCACCGTGTTGTTGTTGCCCCAGGTGTTGCCCGTCAGCTCCACGCGGCGCGACGCCAGCATGAACGTGCCCGTGCCCGCCGGCACCTGCGACACCGTGCTGCTGCTGGCCGCGACGGAGGCGAAGTTGTGCCGGTTGTTGCCGGTGATGATGTTGTTCTTCACCCGGATGTCCGTCCCCATGATGGGGTTGCCCGGCAGGTCGAACACCACCAGGCCCGTGGTGTTGTCCTGGGCCGTGTTGCCCAGCACGTAGGCGTACTTCGTGTTCTCGATCTCGATGCCCGCCACGTTCTGCTTCGCCACGCTGTTGCGCACGACGGCGTATTCCGTCTGGCCCACGTAGATGCCCGCGTCCGCGGCGTTGTACGCCTCGCATTCATCGATGAGGACGTACTTGGACTTCACCGGGTACAGGCCGTACTTGCCGTTGCTCTCCTTGTCGGCCTCCGCCCACTCCGTGCGCACGCGGCGCATGATGACGTCGATGGAGGACTCCACGCGGATGGCGTCCTTCTTCGCGTTCCACACCGCCAGGTCGCTCACCGTGAAGAGATTGCCCACCACGTCCAGGCCGTTGGAGTTCGCCGCGGCGTTGGTGAACACCAGCACCGTGCTGCTCGCCCCGCCGGTGCCCTCGCCCTTCGTGCCCTTGCCCGCACCCACCAGCGTGATGCCGTTCTGGCGGATGGTGATGGCGTTGTCGAAGGTGTACGTGCCCGCCGCCAGATTGATGGTGGTGCACTCGGCCATGGTGTTCACCTGGTCCTGGAGCGCCTCCTCCTGGCCCGGTGCGAAGTTCAGCGTCGCCTGGGCCTTGCCCTCGCAGGAGAAGGTCCCCGCGCTGCCGCCGTCCCAGGGGATGCCCGTGTCCACGCTTCCCGCGTCGCTGCCGGCGTCCGTGTTCGTGCCCGCGTCCGTGTTCGTACCCGCGTCCACTTTCACGCCCGAATCCGGCGTCTTGTCGTCGTCATCCGAGCAGGCGGTCAACGAGAGGGCCCCCACCAGGGCCAGAACGGTCGCGCGCGTAGCGCGGGTCCACTGCAAACGGGGCATGTCGTTCCTCCGCGAGGCCGCTCCGCATGGGCCACGGGGAAGCGCCCGCGGCCCGCGAAGCAGCGGGAAGGCGGCATGCTCGGAGCAAAGACACACTGGCGACAAGCACAAGTTTCACGTTTGTGTTTTGACGCGGCGCCCCTTCAGTCACGCTCAAAAAAGCACGCGCACGCGGTAAGCCTATCGTCCGCAATGTGTCCGGAATGCGAATGACGCACGGCCCCATGACAGGCGCGCGGTCAGGCCCGTGGGCGAGGACACCGCGCTCCCCGCAGCCGACCCGCGCGGTCATCTTGAGAAGGAGGTCGCGGCGCGGTTCCCCTCTCCCGCGACGGAAAGAACGAGGACGCCCATGCGCACTGGAACCCTGGTGACCCTGGTGGTGGCGCTCGCGTCAGGTCCGGCCCTGGCGCAGCAGGACGAAGCGATGACTGCCCCGGGAGGCAATGACTCGCAGAACCTGGATGACCGGCAATCACTGACAAGCGATTCCGGCGACGGCACCTTCTGGAACAATTACTGGTATCAGCCGCCCGCGGAGAGCGGGTTCCAGCAGCCCCTCGCCGGCTCGTATCAACTCGAGCAGCCGATGGCCGGCTCGTACCAACTGCAGCAGCCGCTCGTTGGCACGTACCAACTCCAGCAACCGCTCATCGGCACGTATCAACTCCAGCAACCGCTCAACGGGACGTACCAGCTCCAGCAGCCGCTGAATGGGACGTACCAGCTCCAGCAGCCGCTCATCGGCACGCAGCAGCAGCGCCCGCCGATGCATGGGCCGGGCGCCACGCGGGTGCGCTGAGCCCTTCGCGCCACCTACCGCCGGGCGTTGAAGGTGTCGCACGCCTCCAGCGTCCCCTGCTCCAGGCCGCGCTTGAACCAGGTCATGCGCTGCGCGGCGGAGCCATGGGTGAAGGACTCGGGGACGACGTAGCCCCGGGCGCGCTTCTGGAGGGTGTCGTCGCCCACGGCGCTGGCGGCGCCCAGGCCCTCCTCCACGTCCCCCTGCTCCAAGATGTTCCGCTCCTTCTGCGCGTGGTGGGCCCAGATGCCGGCGAAGCAGTCCGCCTGGAGTTCCGTCAGCACGGAGAGCTGGTTGGCCTGCTCCTCGCTCGTGCGGTTGCGCAGGGACTGCACCTTGCGGGAGACGCCCAGCAGGTTCTGCACGTGGTGCCCCACCTCGTGCGCGATGACGTACGCGCGGCCGAAGTCACCCGGCGCGCCGAAGCGGCTCTCCAGCTCGTCGAAGAAGCTCAGGTCCAGGTACACCTTCTGGTCGCCCGGACAATAGAAGGGCCCCACCGCGCTCTCCTGCATGCCGCACGCGGACTGCACCGCGTCCGAGAAGAGCACCAGCCGCGGCTGCACGTAGCGCACGCCCTGGGGCTCCAGCAGGCCGGGCCAGGTGTCCTCGGTGTCCGCGAGCACGACGGAGGCGAAGTCCTTCAGCTTCTCCTGCTGCGGATCCACGTTCCCGGAGCCGCCCGTGCCCGGTTGCGAATACGGGGAGGTGCGCGTGCCAATCTGCACGTCGGACGGGTCGCCGCCCAGCAGCATCACCAACAGGGCCACCACCAGTGACGCGGCGCCACCGCCCACCGCGAGCGGGCGTCCGAAGCCACCACCCCGCCGGTCCTCGATGTTCGAGCTGCGACGTCCGCCTTCCCACCTCATCCTGTTCCCCCTGTCGCGTGAAGACGCTTTCGAGGACCAAGGTAGGCAGCGGGCCCTCCGTCAGCGACGGTGCGGGCCCGGAGCAGCCAGATGCCAGGAGGTCCGCAGGGCAGGCGGGCGGACGAGCCCCTACTTGATGGGAGAGAAGCCGACCGCCCCAGAGGCCACGCGCGCGGCGGTGCCCAGGCGCTCCATCAAGGTGGGACCAAAGTACTGGCGCCGGGATTCGCCCTGCCCTTCGCGCACCTTCTCAGGCGTGTCCAGGTAGCCCACGTAGCCGTTGGCGAGCCCCAGCACGTGCGTCGCCCCGGTGAGGTCCGCCAGCGCGCGGCCCGCGCCCACGGTGGGCTCTCCCGGGATGGACAGCAGCTCCAGGGGCCCCAGCGCCAGCGCATCCACCTCCGCCTCGCGCGGTGACGAAGCGCACAGGAAGTTGTCCCCCGCCGCGCGGGTGAAGGCGGGCACCAGCCGCGAAGAGTCCGGCCGGGGCAGCGCCGTCTGGACTCGCGCGAACGCCAGCCGCACCGGCTCCGTCACGGACGCCGGGGCAGCGCCGTCCGCCAGCGCCGACAGCTTGCGAGCGAAGCCCAGGGCGCGCTCGGGGCCCTGGCCCTCGTTGAAGGCCACGGTCGCATTGCCCTCGCTGCCCTGCACGAACAGCGTGACGCCACTGCCCGCCTCCTCGCGCAGCGCGCTCAGCCGGCCCGGGAAGTCTGGATCCAACAGTGTCCGCTGCCGGCCCAAGAGCGTGGCGTGCCCGGCGAACACCAGCACCTCCGCCACGGGCCCCTCCGCTCCGCGCAACACGGCTCGCGTGAGCTGGCCGTCCGGGACATCCCCACCGGAGCGGGAATAGACGAGCTCCGCGTCCGCCGCGCCGCCCACCTCCAATGTCACGTCCTTCATGGAAGCCGCGGCCTTCTCCAGCGCCTCGCTCGCGCCTTCCACCACCGCGTTCGCGGACGCCTCCCGGTAGCGCCCCGTGCCGGAGAGCTGGGCCGCCCACCGCGCGTCGTAGCCTCCAAACGAGGAGTGCGTGTGCGTGGCCACCACCAACACCTCCTTCACCCCGGCCTTCGCCGCGCGCTCGCGCACCCGCGCCGTGATTTCCGGCGTCACCAGGAGCAGCTCCAGCGACACCACGCCCACGCGCGCGCCACCGGCCTCCAGCACCAGGGCCCTCGCATGGAGGGGGAGCTCGGCCTGGCTCGCCTCGGGCCGGGGTGGGACGTAGCCCGCCACCACCACCGGATAGGGCGGGGAGAGGGCCACCTTCGCCGCGCCCGCGCGCAGAGGACCTTCGCCACGCACCTGTGACAGCACCTCGGGCGTGCGCTCCTCCCACCTCCCACACCAGTTCCAGGAGGCGAGCGCGTAGGCGGCCCCGGCCGTTAGCAAGGCGAAGGGCAGCAAGGGGCGGAGGAAGGAGCGCCGGGAAGAGGACATGCCGGAGGCAGCGTAACCCCTCGGCGCTTCCAGGCGGCTCCTACCTTTCGGGCAACGGTGCCTTGCCTGGCCTACAAGGGCCGACGTCGGCTGATGGTGGAATACCCACCTTCAAGGCGTGCGTTCCTGTTCCGCTTCGCGGTCGAAAGGGGTAAGGCAGCGCGCCATGTGCGGCATCTTCGGAATCGTGGGTCACGGAGAGGCGTCCAACCTGACGTACCTGGGGTTGCACGCCCTGCAGCACCGCGGACAGGAGTCCGCCGGAATCGTCGCGTCCGACGGGCACGTCCTGCGCGCGCACCGGCAGATGGGCCTGGTCGCCGACATCTTCACCGCGCCGGTGATTGAAGGGCTCCCCGGCAAGGCGGCCATCGGCCACGTGCGCTACAGCACGGCGGGTGGCAGTGGCATCAAGAACGCCCAGCCCCTGTTCGTGAACTACGCGGGCGGCCAGTTCTCCATCGCGCACAACGGCAACCTCGTGAACGCGGTGGAGCTCAAGGCGGAGCTGGAGTCGGAGGGCGCGCTCTTCCAGTCGGACGCGGACACGGAGGTGGTGATGCACCTCCTCGCCCGCTCCAAGCAGCCCACCTTCGAGGCCCGCCTCGTGGAGGCGCTGCGCCGGGTGGAGGGCGCGTACAGCATCCTGCTCCTCACCGAGGACAAGCTCATCGCGGTGCGCGACCCCTACGGCTTCCGGCCGCTGGTGCTGGGCAAGATGAAGGAAGGCGCCTACGTGCTCGCCAGCGAGACGACGGCGTTGGATCTCATCGAAGCGGAGATCGTCCGCGAGCTGGAGCCGGGCGAGCTGGTCGTCATCGAGAACGGCGTGCTGCGCTCCAGCATGCCGTTCAAGCCCGCGCCCCGGCTGGGCCGCTGCATCTTCGAGCACGTCTACTTCGCCAAGCCGGACTCGGTGCTCTTCGGCAGCAGCGTCTATGAAGTCCGCAAGCGCCTGGGCGTGCAGCTGGCGCGCGAGCAGCCCGCGGAGGCGGACCTGGTCATCGCGGTGCCGGACTCCGGCGTGCCCGCGGCCATCGGCTTCTCGCAGGCGAGCGGCATCCCCTACGACGTGGGCCTCATCCGCAGCCACTACGTGGGCCGCACCTTCATCGAGCCGCAGCAGTCCATCCGCCACTTCGGCGTGAAGCTGAAGCTGTCCGCCGTGCGCCAGGTGCTCAAGGGCAAGCGCGTGGTGGTGGTGGACGACTCCATCGTGCGCGGCACCACCAGCCGCAAGATCGTGAAGATGCTCAAGGCCGCGGGCGCAGTGGAGGTGCACCTGCGCATCTCGTCGCCGCCCACGCAGTGGCCCTGCTACTACGGCATCGACACGCCCAGCCGCACGGAGCTCATCGCGGCCAGCCACACCACGGAGGAAATCGCGAAGTACGTGACGGCGGACTCCCTGGGCTACCTATCGCTGGAGGGCCTGGGCACCGCGGTGGACGACCCGAAGCGGAGCACCTACTGCACCGCGTGCTTCTCCGGGCAGTACCTCACCGACAAGCTGTCCCAGAGCGCGGGTGCCACCAAGCTCAGCGCCTGAGATGTCAGCCGCGCCTTCGGGCCGGCCCGGGCTCGCCCAGGCGGAGCGGCAGTTCGTCCGCTCCGTCGTCGCGGGCCTGGTGTTGTTGGGCGCGGTCGCCGTCGCGGGACCGCTGCTCTCCTACCGCGGTGACGTGGCCGTGGCCCGTGCGGAGTTCCAGTCCCGCATGACGCGCGAGGCCCGCGTCTACGCGGAGGCGCTGGGCCTGCACCTGAAGCTGCTCCAGACGGAGCTCCTGCGCGTGTCCGAGGGCGTGGGCCCGGACGTGAAGCGCGAGCTGCCCACGGAAGACCTCCAGGACCTCACCACGCCCCGCGCCGGCCTCTTCCACGCGGGCGTGATGGTGCTGGACGCGCAGGGCAAGCTGCGCTGGAGCGACCCGCCGCTCGACGAGGCGCAAGCCCAGGACGGCTTCGCCACGCGTCCCTGGTTCCAGCAGGTGCTCGCGCGCCAGACGTCGGTGGTGGACGCCATCGCGCCGGGCGCGTCCCTCTTCGTCGTCGCGGTGCCGGTGGTGCGCGCGGGACAGACGACCGCGGTGCTCGCGGGCCTGCTGGACACGGGGACGGCGCTGCCGGGCGGGCGGCCCCTGAGCAACGACCTGGAGCTGCTCGTCCTCAACGCCTCGGGAGACCTCTTCCTGCCGAGCGCGCCGCCCTCGTGGGCCAACGTGTCACGCGCGTCCGGAGAGCTGCGCGACTTCATCCGCGAGGGCGTCCGGCCCCCGTCGCTAGACGCGATGCCGGAGACCTTCCTCACCGCCACGCCCGTGCCCGGCACGGGGCTGCACCTGGTGCTCGCCGCGGACGAGACCGCGCTCCTGTCCGGCCTGCGCGACCGCTTCCTCGTGCAGCTGCTGGTGCTGGCGCTGCTCCAGGTAGGCACGCTGGTGCTCTTCACCGTCCACTGGCGCCGCGTCTACGGCCTGTTCCGCGAGGTGGAGACACGCTCCGCGCAGCAGGAGAAGATGGCCGCGCTGGGCAGCGCCGCCAGCCTCATCGCGCACGAGGTGAAGAACTCCCTCAACGGCCTCAAGGCCGCCACCGGCCTCGTCTCTACGGAAGGTGAGGGCGGGCTCGTGGTGCGCACGCTGCACGGGCAGATTGACCGGCTGGCGCACCTGGCCACGTCGCTGCTCAACTTCGGCAAGCCGCCCGTCGTGCGCCGCGTGGACGTGAACCTGTCCCAGTTGGTGCGTGACGTGGTGGAGGGCCTGCGCTCGCTGCCGGAGGCGGGGGAAGTGCGAGTGGACGTGGACGTGCCCCCGGACGCGGCGCCCCTGTCGTGCGACCCGTTGCTGCTCACCACCGCGCTGGACAACCTGGTGCGCAACGCGATGGAGGCCACGGTGGCGGCCAAGGACCTGGGCAAGGTGACAGAGCCCCAGGTGCGCGTGCGCGCCCACCTGGACGCGGACGCGGCGGTGGTGACGGTGGAGGACAACGGGGGCGGGCCACCGCCGGGCGTGCAGGAGCACCTCTTCGAGCCCTTCCACACCTCCAAGCCCAAGGGCATCGGCCTGGGGCTGGCCATGACGCGACAGGCGCTGGAGCATCAGGGCGGACAGCTCACCTTCGAGCGCCTTCCCGACGGCAGCCGCTTCCTCCTCCACCTTCCCCGAGTGCCCCGGCCATGAGCCTCCCCGTCCTCTTGGTGGATGACGACCGAGCCTTCTCCTCCATCGCGGCGGTGGCGCTTCAGCGCGAGGGCTTCAGCCTCACGGTGGCGCACTCGCTGCACGAGGCCCGCGCGTCGTTGGCGAAGACCACGCCCGTGCTGTTGGTGTTGGATCGCCGCCTGCCGGATGGAGACGGGCTCACGTTCCTGCCTGAGCTGAAGGCGCACGCGCCCGGCGTGGCGGTGGTGATGGTGACGGCGCACGGAGACATCGCCAGCGCGGTGGACGCGGTGCGAGCGGGCGCAGCGGACTACCTGGCCAAGCCCGTGGAGCTGGCCGACCTGGTGCTGCGAGCGCGCCGGGCCGTGGACACCAGCCGGTTGAGGGACCGGTTGGAGACGGCGGAGGCGGAGCTGTCCGGCCGCCGCCGGCTGGTGCCCCCCACGTCCGCCGCCATGCAGCGGGTGTTCGCGATGCTGGAGCGCATCGCCGCGTCGCCGCGAAGCCCGGTGCTGCTGCTGGGCGAGACGGGCGTGGGCAAGGAGCAGCTCGCGAGGCACCTGCATGCGCTCGCGTCGAAGGACGGCGGCGCGCCCTTCGTGCACATCAACTGCGCGGCCCTGCCCGAGCAGACGGTGGAGAGTGAGCTGTTCGGCCATGAGAAGGGCGCCTTCACGGACGCGCGCACCGCGAGGCGCGGGCTGGTGGAGGTGGCCCATGGAGGCGTGCTCTTCCTGGATGAAGTGGGCGAGCTGCCGCTGCCGCTCCAGGCGAAGCTGCTGACGTTCCTGGACTCGGGGAGGTTCCGCCGGCTGGGCGGCACCACGGAGCAGACGAGCACCGCGCGCATCGTGGCCGCCACCAACCGGGACCTGCCGAAGCAGATGTCGGGCGGCAACTTCCGCGAGGACCTCTGGTTCCGCCTGGGCGTGTTCCGTATCGATATCCCGCCGCTGCGAAAGCGGCGCGAGGACATCCTCCCGCTGGCGGAAGGGATGCTCGCGGACCTGGGCCGCGAGCTGGGCCGGCGCGACGTGAGCCTGGGCGTGAAGGCCCGCGCGAGGCTCGCGGCGTATGCGTTCCCGGGTAACGTGCGCGAGCTGCGCAACATCCTGGAGCGGGCGCTGGTGCTGGAGTCCGGACCGGAGCTGGAGCTGGAGGTGCTTGGCGGCACGCCCTCCGTGAGCGCCGCGGTGAAGGTGGAGGCACCCGCCGCGGTGGCGCCGGGAGCCTTCAGCGTGACGGAGCCCGTGCCCATGGAGGACCTGGAGCAGGCGTACGTGCGCTGGGTGCTGGAGCGGCTGGGCGGCCGGCGCATGGAGGCGGCGAAGGCGCTCGGGCTGTCCTATCCGACCTTCCTCAAGCGCCTGGGTGACACCTGAAGCGATTTGCAGTGCCCGCGATGAAAGGATTTTGAAGTCGCGGGCGCTGAAAGGATTTTGAAGTCGCGCGGCGTTGCATCCGCGCGGATTTGCTGGGGCCAGGCCGGGCACACGGCTTGCGATGGGGCTCCTCCGGATTCTCACCGGAGCCTGCCGCTTGCGCCGTTCCCTCCCCGCACTCATCGCCCTGGGCACCCTGCTCGGTCTCACCGCCGGTGCCGAGCAGCGCCCCACGTCCTCCTCCACGCTGCTGCTCTCCACCCTGCCGGACGACGACGGTCTGGCGGAGCTCCTCTGGGAGCACTCCGCCGACTTCGCGGACGACCGCGCCCGCCTCGCGGCGTCGCGAGCGGATCACCAGCGCACGCACCTGCTGCCCAATCCGGAGCTGGACGTGTCGATGAACACCATCCCCATCGGCGCCACGAACCCGCCGGGCCTGCGCCGCCTGGACGACGTGCCCAACTACGTCGTGGGACTGTCGGAGCTGGTGGAGCTGGGCAAGCGGGGCCCGCGTCAGGACGCGGCGAAGGCGGCGCTGTCCGCCACCACGTTGGACGTGCACGCCGCGCTGAGGGCTCGCACGTACGACGTCCTGGAGCGAGCAGCGGACGTGGCCACCCTGGAGGTGCGCATCGCGGAGCTGACGAAGCTCACCGACGACGCGCTGAAGCTCACGGACCTGCAACGCGCCAGGCAGCAGCACGGCGACGCCGCGGGTCTGGACGTGGACCGCTCCACGTTGGAGGCGCAGTCGTTGGAGACGTCGCTGGGAGAGGAGCGGGTGAAGCTCACGGACGCGCTGCTCGCCTGCGCGCAGCTCGCGGGCATTCCGTGTGAGCCGTTCGGAAACCACGAGCGGGCGATGTCCTTCCTCCAGGCAAGGCTCGACAAGGCGCCCGCCCCCGCCGCCATCGAAGCAAGGCCGGACCTGCGGGCCCTGAGCGCGCAGGAGGACTCCGCGCGGTCCTCGCTGACGTTGGCGCAGCGCCGCTGGATTCCGGATCCGACGGTGCGAGCTGGCTACACGCGAGACCAGTTCATGATCTCCGGCAACCAGAAGAACTCCCTCTTCGTGGGCCTGTCGATTCCGCTCCCCCTCTTCGACCACGGACAGGCGGACGCGCACGCCGCCAGCGCGAGCGCCCAGTCCGCCAGGACCGCGCGAGAGCTGCTCACGGCCCAGGCCTCGCGGGAGACGGACGTCCTGAACCAGCAATTGCGAGCGGTGCAGGAGCGCAGGCAGAAGCTCCACACGCAAACGCTGCCGCTGGCCGAAGGCGTGGTGCAGCGCCTGGACGCGGCGGTGAAGGCAGGAGGCGCGGCATTGCAGGACCTGCTCCTCGCGCGCCGGACCTACGGCGAGCTGGTGCTGCACGCGGCCGACCTGGATCAGACCGCCTACCGCCTCACCATCGCCATCGCGCGGACCAGCGCCGCCGGTCCGCGCGCACCGGACGCGATGACCAACCCCCGCTCCTGATGACGGCAGGCGCATTCCCCCGCTCCTGCCTCCGCTCCTCGAAGCACGAACACCGCCCTGCCCGCCCCTGACGAGCCGTCCCATTCCGCGTGAGCCCCACGCGATCCCTCCCGCTTTCCAGAAAGCCCCCGCATGAACACCCCCGACACCGCCGCTGCTCCGACGTCCAGCACCACTCCATCCCGCCGAACCACGGTCTGGATGGCCTTCGCGGGAGCGGGCCTGCTGGGCACCGGTGTGCTGCTCTACGTGCTGGCCCCCACCGACTCCATCGCGGAGAGCGAGACCGCCATCAGCGGCCCCACCGTGAAGGGCGAAACGGTGCACCTGCCGGACGGCGCACCGCAGTGGCACTACGTGCAGCTGGCCGTAGCCACCGAGGGCAGCGCCCTCACCCCACTCCCCTCACCCGCACGAGTGCAGTTCGACGAGGCGCGCACCGCGTCCGTAGGGGCCCCGCTCGCGGGCCGAGTGGAGGAAGTCCGCGTGCGTCCCGGAGACCGCGTGAAGCAGGGTGACGACCTCTTCAGCGTGCGCTCTGGAGCCTTCGCGGAGCTCGTACGCGAACAGCGCGGCGCGGAAGCCGAGCTCGCGGAGAAGCGCCGCAACGCGGACCGCCTCAAGGAGCTGGTGGCCCTGCGAGCCGCCCCGGAGAAGGAGCTCCTCGCCGCGCAGACGGAGCTGCGTCAGGCCGAACTCTCCCTGGAGGCCGCGAAGGCGAAGCAAGGCAGCCTCCGCGTGTCCTCGCGAGGCGAGAACCTCTTCTGGGTGACGGCGCCGCGCTCCGGCACGGTGGTGGACCTGGACATGGCCGCCAGCCAGGAGGTGACGCCGGACCGCGACAGGCCGCTCGTGCGCCTGTCGGACCTGGATCAAGTCATGGTCGTCGCGGACCTCCAGGAGGCGGACGCGATGGACATGTCCCCCGGCCAGGACGTCACGGTCACCACGCGAGACGGCATCGTCCGTGCCGGCAAGGTGGACCGCGTCGCCGAGGTGGTGGATCCGCTGCGCCGCACCGTGGAGGTGCGCGTGCGAGTCCCCAACAACGACCGCCGCTTCCGCCCCAACGCCTTCGTGGAGGTGACGCCCACGCCGCCCGAAGGCGTCAAGCGCGTGCGGGTCCCGGACAGCGCGGTGGTGACGGACGGAGCGCGCTCGGTGGTCTTCGTCGCCCGTGACTCGAACCGCCTGGAGCGGGTCGCCGTGACGCCGGGCCGCCGCCGCGACGGGGAGGTGGAGCTGCGCGGGGGCCTCGCCTCCGGAGACCGGTTCGTCGCCCGGGGCGCGCTGCTGCTGGAGAACCAGATCGAACTGGCGGACTGAAGTCCCCGCGACGGAACGAAAGACGCCCATGTTCGAAAAGCTCGTCGACTTCAGTCTGAAGAACCGCGCGGCGGTGGTGTTCCTCACGCTGCTCACCGCCATCTGGGGCTGGTTCTGCTTCACCGACCTCACCGTGGAAGCCTTCCCGGACCCCACCGACACCCAGGTCAACGTCATCACCCTCTACCCGGGCCAGCCGTCCGAAGAGGTGGAGCGCCAGATTGGCCTCCCGCTGGAGCGAGCCCTCAACGGCATCCCGGGCCTGACGCGCCTGCGCAACCTCTCCATGTTCGGCCTGTCGTTCGTGACGCTGAGCTTCAACGACAACACCGACGTGCTCTTCGCCCGAGCCCAGGTGCTGGAGCGCCTGCGTGACGCGGAGCTGCCGGAGGGCCTCACGCCCTCCCTGGGCCCGCTGGCCACGCCCATCGGAGAGATCTACCGCTACACGCTCAAGGGCGCGAAGGGCGACCCGATGAAGCTGCGCACGCTCCAGGACTGGGTGGTCCGGCCGGGCCTCCTGCGAGTGGACGGCGTCGCGGACGTCGTCAGCTACGGAGGCCTCCTCAAGGAGATCCACATCCAGCCGGATCCCGTGAAGCTCGCGGCGTTCGGCCTCACGTTGGATGACGTGGAGGACGCGCTGAAGGACGGCTCGGAGAACGCGAGCGGCGGCGTGCTGGAGCGAGGCTCCGAACAGTTCGTCATCCGCAGCGAGGGCCTCTTCCGCTCGCTGGACGACATCCGCGACGTGCGGGTGGCCACGCACGAAGGCACGCCCGTGTTCCTCAAGGACGTGGCGGACGTGAACGAGGGCTGGTCTCCCCGCCAGGGCGTGGTCAGCCGGGATGGCGACGGTGACGTGGTGCAGGGCATCGTGCTGATGCGCCGGGGAGAGAACCCCTCCGTGGTGCTCTCCCGCGTGCGCGACGCGGTGACCGCGGTGAACGGCCGCCTCCAGACGGACGACGCTCACATTGATCCGTTCTACGACCGCACGGACCTGGTGAACACGACGTTGCGCACGGTGGGCCACAACCTGCTGGAGGGCGCGCTGCTCGTCACGCTGGTCCTCTTCATCTTCCTCTTGGACCTGCGGGCCGCCATCGTCGTGGGCGTCCTGATTCCCCTCTCGCTGCTGGCGTCGTTCATCTACCTGAAGATGCGAGGCATGTCGGCGAACCTGCTGTCCATGGGCGCGGTGGACTTCGGCGTCATCGTGGACGGAGGCGTGGTCATCATCGAGAGCATCCTGGCGCGCATGTCCGGCCACCAGTACGAGGGGGAAACCCCGCTCGAACGCATCCAGCGCGCGACGAAGGCGGTGGTGCGCCCCACGGTGTTCTCGCTGCTCATCATCATCGCGGCGTACCTGCCCATCTTCATGTTGCAGCGGGTGGAGGGCCGCATCTTCGCGCCCATGGCGAACACGGTGGTGGCGGCGCTGCTGGGTGCGCTCGTCTTCTCCGTCACGCTCATCCCGGTGCTGGCATCGTTCGTCTACCGCAAGCCGGTGAAGCACAGGGAATCACCGGTGCTGCGAGCCGCGGACAAGGCCTATGGCCCCGTGCTGACCTGGAGCCTCAAGCACCCGGGCACCGTGGTCGCGGTGTGCACGGCGGGCCTGCTCTTCGCGGGAGCGCTCGTCCCGCGCATGGGCAGCGAGTTCCTCCCGGCGCTCAACGAAGGCAGCCTCTACCTGACCTTCACGATGCCCTCGAACATCTCCCTGTCGGAGGGCCGCAAGCTGGTGCCGCGAATCGAAGGCCTGCTGCGCGCGGCGCCGCAGGTGGACGGAGTGCTCAGCCAGTTGGGCCGCCCGGAGGACGGCACCGACGCGAAGCTCACCAACAACCTGGAGTTCTTCGTGAAGCTCAAGCCACCCGCCGAGTGGCCCAAGAGCACACCAAAGTTGGACGACGTGCTGGAGGTCCTCCAGCGCTCCGTATCTGAGGTCCCGGGCATGGAGGTGAGCTTCAGCCAGCCCATTGGCGACAACGTGAACGAGAGCATCAGCGGCCAGCAGGGCCAGCTCGCGGTGAAGCTCTTCGGCGACGACCTCCAGGTGCTCCAGGAGTATTCGCAGAAGGTGAAGCGCACGCTGTCGAAGGTGGACGGCGTCGCGGACCTGGGCATCGTGAAGAGCGGTGAGGTGCCCAGCATCCAGGTGACCCCGGACCGTGTAGCGCTGGCCCGCCACGGCATGTCACTGGGAGACTTCCAGCACGTCTTCCAGACGGCGGTGGGCGGCCGGCCGCTCAGCGAGTTCTGGGAGGGCGAGCGCCGCTTCGACGTGGTGATGCGCCTGCCCATGTCCAGCCGGGACGACGTGGAGAAGATCTCCCACCTGCGAGTGCCCGTGGAGGGAGGCGTGCTGGTGCCGCTGAACGAGCTGGCCAAGGTGAAGACGGGCTTCGGCCGGGCCTCCATCAACCGCGAGAACGGCCGGCGCTACATCGGAGTGCGCATGAACGTGCGAGGCCGGGACCTGGGCTCCTTCGTGAAGGACGCACAAGCGCTGCTCCAGAAGGAAGCCCCGCCCCCCGTGGGGATGAGCGTCGAGTGGGGCGGCGAGTTCGAGAGCAAGGAGCGCGCGATGGACCGGCTCCTCACCGTGCTGCCGGTGGCGCTGGTGCTCACGCTGCTGCTGCTCTTCAAGGCGTTCAACTCCTTCGGCCGCGCGGTGGTGACGCTGCTCAACGTGCCCTTCGCGCTGATGGGAGGCGTGTTCGGCCTGTACTGGGCGGGCATGCCACTGAGCGTGGCGGCGGCGGTGGGCTTCATCGCGCTCATCGGCCAGGCGGCGCTCAACGGAGTGTTGGTGATGAGCGCCATCGCGGAGCGGAGGGAGGCGGGAGAGTCGCTGGACGACGCCATCCTCCACGGAAGCCGCGAACGCCTGCGCCCTGTGCTGATGACGGCAGCGCTGGCGGCGCTGGGCCTCGTGCCGGCGTGCTTGAGCAACGGCATCGGCTCGGAGATGCAGAAGCCCCTGGCCATCGTCATCGTGTCCGGAACCATCTCCGCCTGCGCACTGACGCTGGTGCTGTTGCCGGTGCTCTTCCGCATCTTCGCCCGCTTCACGGAGCAGGTCGTGGACCGGATGCCCGAGCAACTGTTGCGCGTGGTGCCCGGAGCGAAGAACCTCCGCAAGGCAGGCTGATGGAGGTTCACGGAGTCCCATGACGACCTGGAAGAGTGGAGTCTGTGAAGCAAACGGCATCGACCTCCACTATCTCCGGACGGGAGGCGCCAGACCTCCCGTCGTCCTGCTCCATGGATTGATCGGGAGCGGCGCCTGCTGGACTTCCGTGGCGCGCGGGCTCGAAGGTGAATTCGATGTCGTCATGCCCGACGCCCGAGGGCACGGCGGTTCGAGCGCGCCGCGCCACGGCTACCAGTACGACGAACACGCAAGCGACGTCGTGGGACTCATCCAAGGCCTGGAGCTCTCGCGTCCGGTGCTGCTGGGCCACTCGATGGGTGGGATGACCGCCGCGGTGGTCGCAAGTCGAGGGACGGCGGGCCTCCGCGGCGTCATCCTGGTCGACCCGACGTTCTTGAGCCCCGAGCGCCAACGCGAGGTGCACGCCAGCGACGTCGCCGAACAACACCGCCGGACCCTCGGCTTCAGCAAACCTGAGCTCGTTGCCCAGGCCCGAGCCCGGCAGCCGCATCGTTCGCCCGAGCTCATCGAGCATCTCGCCGAGGCGAGACTGAAGACCCGCACGGAAGCCTTCGACGTCCTCACGCCGCCCAACCCCGAGTATCGCGAAGTGGTGAGCGCGATTGACGTCCCCATTCTCCTCGTCATCGGGGACAGCAGCCCCGTCGTCACGCTCGAGATGGCAACGGAGCTGCGGAGCCTCAACCCACGCCTGCGAATCGAACAGATACAGGACGCCGGCCACGGCCTCCCGTATGACCAACCCGAGCGCCTGGCGGAGGTGGTCGCGTCGTTCCTGCGTGAACTGGCCGGGCCGATCAACTCCCGGCGATGAAGTCCTTCAAGTCATCGGGAAGCGGCGACGCGAAGGTGACGGACTCCCCGGTGCCCGGGTGCGGGAACGTGATGCGCTCCGCGTGAAGCGCATGGCGCGGCAACCGCAGCCGGGCCCACGCCTCCGGCTCCAGCGAGTGCTTGCTGAACCGGTCGAAGTAGCCGGGGTCCGGCCCGTACATCTTGTCGCCCACCAGAGGAAAACCCGCCTCGCGCAGGTGGATGCGAATCTGATGCTGCCGTCCCGTCTCCGGAAAGCAGCGCAGCAGCGCGAACGGCGCGCCGCCATGAGTGAAGCGCTGAAGCACCTGGAAGCGCGTACGACTGGGCTTGCCCACCACCGGGTCGATGCGCACGGCGATGCGGATCAGGTCCGTGCCTTCCGCGATGGGCGCATCCACGACGAAGGTGTCCTCGGAAGGCTGGCCCTCGCACAGCGCCAGGTACTCCTTGTGCACATCGCGCGACAGGAACAGTCCACCCAGCACACGGCAGGACTCGGTGGTGCGGCCACACACCACCAGCCCGCTCGTCTCGCGGTCCAGCCGGTGCGCGGGCTCCGCGAAGCGCTCACCGAAGCGCTCACGCAGGAGCGTCACCAGCGTGCCCTTGTGGTAGCGCGCGGTGGGGTGGATGGGCAGCCCCGCCGGCTTGTCCAACACCAGCAGCCAGTCATCGGAGAAGACGACGGGCAGCTCCGTGGGCGTCACGGGCTCCTGGCTCGCGGGGCGGCGGATGCGGAAGGTGAGCCCCGGGTACACGGGCGTGGAGGGCTTGAGCCGGTACTCGTCGCACAGGACGCCGCGCAGGATGATGCCCCGCACGCGCTCCAGGTCCATGCGGCGGATCTTCTCGCAGAGGTACCGGTCCAACCGCCACCCCGCGTAGTTCGGCTCCACGACGAACGGGATGTCGACGTAGCCGTCGGGCACGGCCGGAGCGCTCTCGGAGTCTTCACGCATGGCGGACCCGACGCTCTACCACGCTTTGAAACACGAAGGCCGCCCGGCCCCCGCGCACGAAGACGCGAGCACCCGGCGGCCTGATTGCTTCACGAACGCGTCAGCTCACCCGAAGGCGCGCTTCGTCTCCACGCCCAGGAAGCGCGAGTACAGGTCCGCGATGCGCTCGCCCGTGCGGCCGTCCCACAGCTCCGGCACGCGGCCCTTCTTGTAGTCGCCGGACAGCACGCGGTTCGCGGCCTCGCGGATGCGCGCGGGGTCGGTGCCCACCACCTCGTTGGAGCCCACCTCCACGGTGATGGGGCGCTCGGTCTGCTCGCGCATGGTGAGGCACGGCACGTTCAGCGCGGTGGTCTCCTCCTGCAGACCGCCCGAGTCCGTCATCACCAGCTTCGCCTGCGACGTGACGGACAGGAACTCCAGGTAGCCCATGGGGTCCACCAGCTTGAGCCCCGGCGTCTGCTCCAGCTTGGAAGCCAGCCCCTGCTCCGAAATCATCTTCCGCGTGCGAGGGTGCACCGGGAACACGACGGGCAGCTCCTTCGCCACGTCCATCAGCACGCCCAGCAGGCCCGCCAGCAGCTTCGGGTTGTCCACGTTGGACGGCCGGTGCAGCGTCGCCACCACGTAGCCCTTCGGCGTCAGGCCCAGGTTCTTCAGCGTGGGCAGCTGGTCGGCCTTCTCCTTGGACGACAGGAGCGAGTCGATCATCACGTTGCCCACCAGGTGGATGTGCTTCGGGTCGATGCCCTCCTTCAAGAGGTTCGCGTCCGCGTCGCGCGACGGCGTGAGCAGCAGGTCGGAGAGCCGGTCGGTGACGACGCGGTTGATCTCCTCCGGCTGGTGCCGCTCGAAGCTGCGCAGGCCCGCTTCCACGTGGGACAGCGGAATCGCCAGCTTGGACGTGACGAGCGCCGCGGCGATGGTGCTGTTCACGTCGCCCACCACGGAGACCAGGTCCGGCTTCTCCTGGAGGAAGACCTTCTCCATCTCCACCATCATCTTCGCCGTCTGCTCGGCGTGGCTGCCGGAGCCGATGCCCAGGTGGATTTCGGGCGGAGGCAAGCCCAGGTCCGCGAAGAAGACGTCACTCATCTTCGCGTCGTAGTGCTGGCCGGTGTGGATGACGAGCTGCCGCAGGGACGTACGCGCGGAGATGGCCCGGTGAATGGGTGCCACCTTCATGAAATTGGGACGCGCGCCAACGATGTGGATGACCTTCTTCATGTCGCCCCGGAAGCTAGGCATGGCGCCAGTTCTGGCCAGTGGTGGGCGCCAGTCAGCCCCTCCCCAAGCGCGGCGGGACGTCCTGAATCTGATAGATGCCGCCCCATGCCCGCCTCCTACACCGTGGCCGTCATCCCCGCCCGCCATGCCAGCACCCGCTTCCCTGGCAAGCCGCTCGCCCTCATCGCCGGCCGTCCGATGATCGAACACGTCTGGCGCCGCTGTCAGGAAGCCAGCGCCTTCGACGAGGTGTGGGTGGCCACCGACGACACGCGGATCCGCGACGTCGTGGAGTCCTTCGGCGGCAAGGCGGTGATGACCAGCCCCACCTGCCCCACCGGCACGGACCGCATCGCGGAGGTCGCCCGCGCCCGTCCGGACGTGGAGGTGTGGGTGAACGTGCAGGGGGATGAGCCGCTCGTGGACCCCGCCGCCCTCAAGGTGCTCGCGGAGCTCTTCCAGGACGAAGCCGTGAACATGGCCACGCTGGTGCGCCCCCTGGAGCCGGAGGAGGTGGACAACCCCAACGTGGTGAAGGCCGTGCTCGCCCTCAACGGCGACGCGCTCTACTTCAGCCGAGCCACGGTGCCGCACGCCCGCGAGCCCGGCACACCCGTGCGCCGCTGGGCCCACCTGGGCCTCTATGGCTACCGGCGGGACACGCTGCTCCAACTCGCCGAACTCAGCCCCACCCCACTGGAGGAGGCGGAGAAGCTGGAGCAACTGCGCGCCCTGGAGCACGGCCTGCGCATCCGCTGCGCCAGCGTGAACTGGCGCAGCGTGGCGGTGGACGTGCCGGAGGATGTAGCCCGAGTGGAAGCGGTGATGCGCGAGCGCGCTGCCGTCAGATGACGGGCAGCTCGTCCGGCTCGTCGCCCTTCGGGAAGGCCGCGTCGATGCGCTGGAGCTCGTCCTCCGTGAGCTTCAGCGAAGCCGCGCTCGCGTTGTCTCGCACGTGCGCCGCGTTGCTCGCCTTGGGGATGGCGAACACCGACGGCCGCCGCACCAGGAACTGGAGCGCCACCTGGAAGGGCGTCACGCCGTGCGCCTTCGCGATGGACGCCAGCACCTTGCCGCCCGCGCTGGTGGGTGACGGGAACTGCCCGTTGCCGAAGGGGCTGTAGGCCACCACCGCCACGCCCTGCGCCTCGCACCACGGGATGACCGCGTGCTCGATGGCGCGCTCCTCCAGGTGGTACAGCACCTGGTTGCACGCGATGCGCCCCTTGCCCGCGAGTGCCAGCACCTCCTCCAGGTCCTCCACCCCGAAGTTGCTCACACCCCAGGAGCGGATCTTCCCCGCCGCGACCAGCTCCTCGAAGGCCTCCACCGTGCCCTCCAGCGGGTGCGAACCGGGCCAGTGCAACAGGTAGCAGTCCAGGTGGTCCGTGCCCAGGCGCTTCAGGCTGCGCTCGCAGGCGGCCACCGTGCCCCTCCGCGTCGCGTTGGACGGCATCACCTTGGAGACGAGGTACACCTCCTCGCGCCGGCCCTCGATGGCCTTCGCCACCAGGGCCTCCTCCACCTGCCCCTGGCCGTAGAGCTCCGCGGTGTCCAGGTGCGTGAGCCCCAGGTCCAGCCCGGCGCGCAGGGCTCGGACGGCTGCTTCCGCGTTGTCTTCCTCCATCTGCCAGGTGCCCTGTCCGATGACCGGCACCGCCACCCCGGTGTTGCCAAAGACGCGCTTCTCCATGGCCCCTCCTCGCATGGAACGTGCCTTGGAATACCACCCAGGCCACCCGCCTGCATCCCGGCCCTGCGGACACCGTCCGGGCTGCACGTCCCCCGACAGTCCGGTAGGCTCCGCCGGTGCCTCCCTCCGTTACCGCTTCGACACCGCACCTCTCCTCCGGGGTCACCGGGCGCCGCCTGCTGGCGCTCGCCCGCCCTGAGCTGGGCACGCTGCTGGTCGCCACCGTCTTCCTGTTCATCAGCAGCGGCGCCAGCCTGGTCTACCCCCAGGGCGTCCGCATCCTCATCGACGAGGCCCTCAACGCGAAGAACCGCGGCCTCATCGACAAGGCCGCGCTCGTCATGCTGGCCGTCTTCCTGGTCCAGGGCGTGGCCACCGCCGTGCGCTTCTACCTCTTCACCAACGCCGGCGAGCGCGTGGTCATGCGCCTGCGCCATGACTTCTTCCGGCGCCTCATGGACCAGGAGGTGGCCTTCTTCGACACGCACCGCACCGGAGAGCTCACCAGCCGGCTCGCCTCCGACACCACGGTGCTCCAGAACACGGTGAGCGCGAACATCTCCATGGGGCTGCGCAACGCCGTGCAGGCCCTGGGCGGCATCGTGCTGCTCTTCTACACTTCGCCCTCGCTCACCTTCCTGATGCTCGCCATCGTGCCCGTCGTCGCCGTGGGCGGCATGGTCTACGGCCGGCGCGTGCGCGGGCTGTCGCGCAACGTGCAGGACGCGCTCGCCAAGGCCAGCGAGGTCGCCGAGGAGAGCCTGTCCGGCATGCGCACCGTGCGCTCCTTCGCGGCGGAACCCTCGGAGGTGGCGCGCTACGGCAACTCCGTGCGCAACGCCTACGAGGTCGCCCGCAACCGCGCGCGCCAGTCCGCCGCCTTCATGGGGGGCGCCTCCAGCGCGGGCTACATCGCCGCGGTGGTGGTGTTCTGGTACGGCGGCCGGCTGGTGGTGGACGGCGAGCTCTCCGTGGGCGCCCTCACCTCGTTCCTCATCTACACGATGCTCGTGGCCGTCTCCCTGGGCTCCCTGGCGGACCTCTGGGCGGACTTCATGCGCGCCTCCGGCGCCGCCGAGCGCGTCTTCGAGCTGATGGACCGCGCGCCCTCCATCCCCGCCAACGAGGGCGAGCGCCCCGCCACCGTCGAAGGCCGCGTGGAGCTGCACGGCGTGCACTTCGCCTACCCCACGCGTCCGGACGTGCCGGTGCTCCAGGGCATCGACCTCACCGTCAACGCGGGCGAGGTCGTCGCCGTGGTGGGCTCCTCCGGCGCCGGCAAGTCCACCCTCGCCGCCCTCCTGTCGCGCTTCTATGATCCGCTCCAGGGCGAGCTGCGCCTGGACGGCCGCCCCCTGAAGTCCCTGGACCCCAGCTGGCTGCGGCGCCACGTGGGCATGGTCGCCCAGGAGCCCCTGCTCTTCTCCTGCTCCATCGCGGACAACATCCGCTACGGCCGCCCGGACGCCACCGACGCGGAGGTGGAGGCCGCCGCCCGCGCCGCGAACGCGCACGACTTCATCCAGCGCTTCCCTGACGGCTACCGCACGGAGGTGGGCGAGCGCGGCGTGCAGCTGTCCGGCGGCCAGAAGCAGCGCGTGGCCATCGCGCGGGCCGTGCTCAAGGACCCGCGCATCCTCATCCTGGATGAGGCGACGTCCGCCCTGGATTCAGAGAGCGAGCACCTGGTGAAGGACGCCCTGGACCGGCTGATGCAGGGCCGCACCACGCTCATCATCGCCCACCGCCTGTCCACCGTGGCCAACGCCCAGCGCGTGCTGGTGATGGAGCACGGCCGCGTGGTGCAGAGCGGCACCCACTCCACCCTCATGACGCAGGACGGCTTGTACCGCCGCCTCGTGGAGCGCCAGGTCGTCGCCGCCTGAACGCTCGTTCCTCGGACGACCCCCGCCCACCTCGCGGTCTTCATGGCGGGAAATGAGGGCGCGCATTATCTCTGCTGCCGCAAGAAAGGAGGTGATGCCTTGAACGACAGCAAGATCAAGGCGTCCACCTCCGTCGCGGTGGCCTGCTAACGCGGGTTGTCCCCGGCGGAAGTGACGCCTGCGGTAACGAGTCGCCCCCGTCCTTGCCGACGGGGGCGACTTTTTTCGTCCCCCTCCCTACCGGGAATGTCCTGTCCACCCACCGGTTCGTGGCCGCCGGGGGGAAGTGCCATCCACGACCGTAGGGGTCGCCTGCCGGAGAACTTCCGTGTCCATCACGCCATGTCCCATCCCGCTGCCCTCTGCCCTCCGTGACGAGGAGACGGTGGATGACCAGCGCAATCTTTTTTGTCCCAACTACGATGCCTGCCTGCACCAGGTCGTGAAGAAAGGCTGGGAAGGCTGGAGTTGCCGGGGGTGCGACCTGCGCCATTTCCGCGTCGGCCAGCCCACCGCCCAGCAGTTCGCTGTCGCCCGACCCGGGGGTTGGGACGCGCAGTGAAGGGCTGCCCCTGCGGGTCGGGGCCAGCCGGCCGTCCGTGCGTCAGAGAATATTTGACGCCCCCTGGCCCTCTTGGCAGGAAGGGACATGCGCTCCAAGAAAACCAAGTTCATCTTCGTGACGGGCGGCGTGGTCAGCTCGCTGGGGAAGGGACTGGCCTCCGCATCCATTGGCGCCCTCCTTGAGAACCGCGGGCTGGACATCACGCTCATCAAGCTGGATCCCTACATCAACGTGGATCCGGGCACGATGAGCCCCTTCCAGCACGGCGAAGTGTTCGTCACCGAGGACGGTGGCGAGACCGACATGGACCTGGGCCACTACGAGCGGTTCACCCACGCCCGGATGAGCCGCCTCAACAACTTCACCTCCGGCCGCATCTACAACGCGGTCATCACCAAGGAACGCCGTGGCGAGTACCTGGGCAAGACCGTCCAGGTGATTCCGCACATCACGGATGAGATCAAGGCCAGCATCCGCCAGGCCGCCCAGGACGTGGACGTCGTCATCGTGGAGGTCGGCGGAACGGTGGGCGACATCGAGTCCCTGCCCTTCCTCGAGGCCATCCGCCAGATGCGCTACGACGTGGGCAGCCAGAACGCCGTCTACATCCACCTGACGCTGCTGCCGTACATCGGCGCCGCGGGTGAGGTGAAGACCAAGCCCACGCAGCACTCGGTGATGAAGCTGCGCGAAATCGGCATCCAGCCGGACTTCCTCCTGTGCCGCACGGACCGGGAGATTTCGCGCGAGCTGAAGGACAAGATCGCCATGTTCTGCAACGTGGACAACGGCAACGTGTTCACGTCCCCGGACGTGCGCAGCATCTACGAGCTGCCCCTGGAGCTGCACCGCCAGGGCCTGGATGAGCGGCTGGCGGAGGTGCTCAACATCTGGAGCCGCGCCCCCCACCTGGAGAAGTGGGAGACCATCGTCCGCAAAATCTACGAGCCCGCGCGCGGTGAAGTCACCGTCGGCATCGTGGGCAAGTACGTGAACCTCACGGAGAGCTACAAGAGCCTCAACGAGTCCCTGCTCCACGGCGGCATCGCCAACGACGTGCGCGTGAAGCTGCGCTTCGTGGACAGCCAGGACGTGGAGGCTCAAGGGCCGGAGAAGACGCTCGAGGGCGTGGACGCGGTGCTCGTGCCCGGCGGCTTCGGCGTGCGCGGCACCGAAGGGAAGATCGCCGCGGTCCGCTACGCGCGTGAGAACAAGCTCCCCTTCTTCGGCATCTGCCTGGGCCTCCAGATGGCCGTGGTGGAGTTCAGCCGCACCGTGCTGGGCTTGAAGGGCGCCAACAGCCTGGAGTTCGACGAGCACACCGCGCACCCCGTGGTGACGCTCATGGAGAGCCAGGTGAAGGTGCAGGACAAGGGCGGCACCATGCGCCTGGGCAGCTACGCGTGCGCGCTCAAGCCCGGCAGCGTCGCGCACAAGCTCTACGGCCAGGAGGCCATCCAGGAGCGCCACCGCCACCGCTACGAGGTCAACAACTCCTACCGCGGCCGGCTCCAGGAGGCCGGGCTCGTCATCTCCGGCCACAACCCGGAGCTGAACCTGGTGGAGATGATTGAGCTCGCGGACCACCCGTACTTCGTGGGCTGCCAGTTCCACCCTGAGTTCAAGAGCAAGCCCTTCGCCCCCCACCCCCTGTTCTCCGGCTTCATCGGCGCGGCGCTCGCCCAGCGGGACGC